>JAJTGB010000144.1 GCA_021298995.1 Comamonadaceae bacterium
CAAAGAAGTGTTGTTTGCACCAGTTATGGTCAAAGTCAATGTGTCGTTACCCAAGCCACCGTCAATGGAGTCACCAGAGTTGATAGTTGTCTGAGCAGCGCCAGTTGTAGCAACTGTAGCGGGTGCAGTAATTGTGTCATCGCCAGCAGAGCCAACGATTGCTTCCACGCTAGTAGTGAGCGTGAAAGATGTAACTGCAGCTGTAACACCAGCAGTTTCAAATTTGCCTTCAGCTTTGCCAGTTGTTTGTGAAGCGGCCAAAGCTGCATCAACTTTAGCGTTGAATGCTGTAGCGTATGTGCCGTATGTTGTGTCGGCAGTCATTTGTGAGAAGCCGTTCAACAACTCAACAACTTTAGCGCCTTTATTTGAGCCAGCAGCTGTCAATTGAGCAGCAACCCATGCGTCCAAACCAGTGAGTGAAGCCAAACCGAGGTTTGTGACCAAGATGGTACCAACTTCAGCGTCTGTCTTTTTACCGAAGTCAGCTGCGTACAGTTTGTTTGCCAAGGCGCTTGGGTCTTGTGCAACAACTTCGAGGTATGTTGCGTTGCTCAGTACTGTGTTGTACAGACCACCGGCCAAGCGAGCGATGATCGTGCCGTTTGTAGAGATTGCCATTTGAAATCCTTTTGATTAAAAAAATAAACTTTCTGCAGAAAGCCGAGCGTTCCTTTCGGAAGCTCGTTAAAGATCTCGGTTACTTGTGCCGATATGTTGGCACTGGTTTCCAAAAGCTTTGACAAGCGCCCATATGAGTGAGCGCGGTTTTCTAACAGACGGGTTATTGTAGAGGGTTTTACGCCTCAATTTTTGTGATTTGAGTCACACACAGAGGCAGGAAAACCGATTGTTGCAAAAAAACATCGCAAATTTGGGGTGTTTTTGCTTGTTTCTGCATATTTTCAGTTCTCGCTCCATCTGATTCCAGCGTAAATGCCTGAATTCTTCAAATTAAACAAGGTGTTATTGGATCTTTGTGAAGTTGCTTCAATGTTTAAACCGGCACTCCATGACTTGTCCAAGGGCACCCAGAAGCCTACGCCCCAATCGGCACGGTTTGTGGTGGTTTTAAGGTCGCCCAGCAGCTCGCTGTAAATTTGAGCGTCCGAGCTTTTGGCGAAGCGCACCCAAGCGCTTAATTGACCGGCTTGTATTTGTTTGAAAGGGCTCCAAGGGATGGACGTCAAGCGCTCGTGCCTTAGTAGCAAGTCCAAGCGCTTTTTGTCACCGCCTGGGCGGGTTTGTTCTTGGGCTTTGTCAGAGCCTTTGCCCAACACCACTTGGCTTTCGTTGCTAGAGGCTTTGCACAGCAGTTCCATGCGGGCAAATGAATAGGTGCCATTCAGGCTGCTAGAAAGAGGAAAGATTTGGTGGGTTTGGCCCAAGGAAGGGGCCAGTTTGCAAGACTGGCCTTCTATGTTCAGCACGCCTTTTATGCCAGGCTCAAAGTTGCGGTCCCAGTTGAACTTGAGGTTAAAGCCCGAATCTGTATAGGCACTTTGGCCGACTAGCCAAAACTGCGTGCCGCCCACCGCAAGCTGCCACTGACCCGAAGCAGCGCCAGCAATCATGGGCAAACTGTATTTGGCCAAGGCTTCGGCGGTTTGGTTGCGTTCTGGTTTGATGCCCGTGAGGCCGTCTGCTTGCAGGGCTTTCTTATTTGAAATATAGGCACTTAAAGAAATTTCCCCCAAGGCCAATGGGCCAGAGCCAGCCCGGGTGGTGCCCTGCACTGCTAGCAAGGTTTTGGTGGCGGGCCCTGCAATGGGCTTGGCAGCATCCGACAAGCCAATGGTCACGGGGCCATTGGACAGCATAAGGGTAAGCGAATCGGTGAAGGTGGCGCTGTTCAGGTTGGTTTCGTGGCCCAAAGCTGTTTGGGCCACGGTGCTCCACTGCCATTGGTTTTGCATGTTGGCTGGAGTGGCTAAGCTGGTTGCAATTTGAGGGCTCTGAAAGTTTTGTGCGCCCTCTAATTTAGATTTGAGGGTGGGCTGAATGTCTGGCCTTTGCAGCACGTCGGCCAGCATGGCCCTGGCAGAGCCTTTAAGGCCAATGAGAGCCAAGGCTTGTGCATAGTCGAGCTGCGCGCCGGGCAAGTTGGGGTCTAGCAGCAAGGCTTTTTCTAAGGCCACGGCCGCTTCTTCTATGCGGCCTTGCGCCAGCAGTTGGGCGCCTTTTTGGGCTTGGCAAGTGGCTTGTTCGTCGCAGGGGTCTGCAATAGGTTGAGACCAGCCAATGCTTGGGGTCAAGACCAACGCAAGCAAGCATGCAAGTGCCGATGCAAAAGCCTGTAAAAACTTCACGGATTGTTGATAAATATGAGAATCAGCGAATGATACCGACTTAAGTTGCCTTAAGGGGCTGCAAGTGGCAATGTAGGCTAGGGCTTAGCCCACTGCCCCTGCTTCCATGGACGACACCAGCTGCAAGTGCGATGGGTCAATGGGCACATTGAGGGCATACACAGTTCGCGGGGCGCGCATGCCTGCCAGCAAAAAGTCGCCCAGTTTTTGGGTGTCTTGGGCTTCGGGCGCATTGGCGCATTGGGCCAAGGCTTTGGGGCCTACCAAGACAGGGTAGCCCAGTTCGGACGTTAGCTTTTCTAAGCGGGACGCTACGCTGACGGCTTCGCCCATAACGGTGTGAACGCGGCGTCTTGCCGGTCCAAAGGAGCCCACCATAACAGGGCCACTTTCAATGCCAATGCCAATGTCTAGCGGTGGTGTTTTTCGTGAAGCCACTTTGGGCAACTGCGCCACGCCTTCTTGCCAAATGACTTTGGCGGCTTTCAAGGCTTGCAGGGCGTGTGGGTCGCAAGGGTTGGAGCCGTTCCAAACAGCTGTAAGGCCATCGCCCACCATTTGTTCTACAACGCCGCCATACTCGGTGACAATTTTTTCTACCGTGGTGTAAAAAATGTGCAGCACGGTGGCGGCGTCTTCGGGGGTGCGCTCTTCACAGTAGGACGAGAAGTTGCGCAGGTCTACCATCATGACGGTGGCTTCGCGGGTTTCGGCCACCACTTGGGCGGTGGGTTCTTGGAAGGCTACGCGTCTGGCGGCTCCTTCGGGCAAATAGCTAGACAGGTTTTGGTACAGGCTTTCGCGCTCTGCACGTACTCGCAGCATTTCTGCGGCGGTAAGGAGTGCGGCGGCCAGGGCTACAAACAAGGCGGGCTGTCCCCAGCCCAACCACTGATGTGCGCCCAACAGCAAAGCTGCGTGTGCGCCAAAAATCACTGCGCCTGAAGCCAACGCCACTGCCGGCACAACCACTGCGGCTTTGGGGCCAGATGCTTTGAGCGAGAAGATTAAAACCAGCAGTGCCAGAGCACCTGTGGCAAATGGCCAGAGTGGTGCCCATGCAGGTGCATAAGGTGTGCGGCTATCTAGCGCGGCAGACAAAATTTGAGCGTGAACTTCTACGCCGCCCACCGCGCCGCCTTGCGGTGTGGGCACTGCGTCGCCGCCGCCAAATGCGGTAGAACCCACCAAGGCCCATGTGCCTTTGAGCATGTTGGCAGGCACTTTGCCTTGAATCACGTCCACCGCAGAAACCGACACAAAGCCCGAGCGCGGCATTTGATAAGACACGCGCAACTGGCCTTTGGCATCGACTGGAATTTGCAATCCGCCTACGTCTAGCACTTGACCAGATTGCATGAAGCCTGGCGCTGCTTTGATGACGGGTTGTGCGCCAGTAGCAGCAGACAAACCGGCAATGGCCAATGCGGGGTAGGACTTGCCTTCGTAGCAGACCACAGCAGGCACGCGGCGGATATTGCCATCGGGGTCAACCACGGGGGTAATGTGACCCACTGCTTGAGTGCTTTGCGCAAAGATGGGGGCTGCGGCCATGAAGCCGAAGGCTTGAGTGGAGGTGGCTGCGCAGGTGCTTGCAGTGGCGCCTGAAGTTGCTCCGGATGCTGGGCCTAAATCCATCGCGCCAGCCAACTGGCCACTCTTCACTTGCGCCTCTGGGCTGAGTGCAAAGAGTTGAGAAATAACGGTAGGGGCTTTGGCGTTGCCTTGGCCTGATGTATTTGCATTGAGTGCCTCAGCCAACTTGGCATCTTGTGCTGCGTTTTGCTCGCCATCAAACAGCACGTCTACCACTTTGAGGTTCACGCCGTAAGCATCTAGGCCATTGAGTAACTGGGCCATGCGGTCGCGGGGCCATGGCCATGCACCTAGCGCTTGTGTGCTTTTTTCGTCAATGTCGACCACCACCACGCGGCGCTCGGTGGCGCTACTGTCTGATAACGCCCATGTGCGGCTGGCCAGGCGCTCTTCCCATTGCTGAAGTTGCGGTGCAAACAAAGCACTGATGGCCACCATGAGCACCACTGCCAAAGCAGACACGCTGGCGTAAAGCCAGACGGGGCGCTTGAGGAGGGTGTGGGCTAGGGTTTTCATGTTGCTTGTCGGCTACTTTGCTTAGCGGCCCCAGAGGGTGGCACCGCTGAAGGTGCCAGCGCCTATGCTGGTTGTAACGGGTGCGCGGAACAAGAAGCCAGCTTGGCGGGCGTTAAGGGTGATGGCGCCAGCCACGCTGCCGGCGTTGGTGCCAGAAGTTGCGGGGTTGTTGCTCAAGAAAATGCCGGTGCTGGGGTTCAGGGTGCCGCTTTGCGAGAAGCTTTGGACGCCTGTGCCTTGGGCC
>JAJTGB010000145.1 GCA_021298995.1 Comamonadaceae bacterium
GCTTGCAAGCCACCCATGTCGCGGCGAATGACGCGCATTGCAGGCACTTTGGCCAGTTGCAAAACGGGCGGCAAACCAAAGGCCAACAACAACGTAAGGCCCATGCCCATTCCCAACAAGGCGGGTTCGCCAGAGCTCGGCGGCAATTGAACATCCACCAAGCCAGCCAACAACCAAATGAATGCATGGTGAATGCCATACCCCATGATCACGCCTAGCAAACTGGCCACCCATCCTGCTGTGATGAATTCAAAAGCATAGGCCACAGAGAGTGTTTTTTGACTCTGCCCCAGCACTCTCAACAAGGCACAGCCATCGAGGTGTTTGCTGGCAAAGGTTCTGGCTGCCAATGCCACGGCCACAGCGCACAAAAGCGCGGCAAGCAAAGCCACCAAATTCAAAAACTTTTCGGCACGGTCTAAGGTTTGGCGCATTTCAGGCCGACCACTCTCCATCGACTCAACTTGAATACCCCGCACCTCAGGCTTGGCCACTTCATCGCGGGCCCATTTTAAAAACTGTTGCACATTGGCTTGCGATGCTTCGCCCGCCACCGCCATGCGATAAGACAAGCGACTGGCCGGCTGAATCAAGCCCGTGGCCATCACATCAGATTGGTGAATCATGACCCTGGGTGCAAAGTTCATGAAGCCCGCACCGCGGTCTGGTTCTCGTTCAATGAGTGCGGCAATTTGAAACGACTTGTCGCCTAGCCAGAGCGCATCACCCATTTGCAAATTCAGCACCTCAAGCAGCGCAGGATCTACCCAGGCTTGGCCAGGTTGCGGTACTTCGCGGGTGGGCTTGGCGGGATAGCTTTTAGACAAATCTGGCTTGATGGCGTCACTGCCTTGCAGATTCAGCAGGCTCATTTGCCCGCGCAAGGGATACCCTTCGGACACCGCTTTCAGGGCCACCAATTTGGTTTCGCCGCCCTTGGCATCGTCTGCGCGCGCCATGCTGGGAAAACTCAGGGTGGCATTGATTTTGAGACCCAAGGCTTGGGCCTTTTGCTGGAAGTTGGCGGGAGTGGGTTTGTCGCTCACCACCACGGCATCGCCACCCAAGAGCTGGCGAGCATCGCGCCACAAACCGGCTTGCAACCTGTCTGAGAAAAAGCCAACCGCCGTGAGTGCAGCCACTGCCAGCACCACTGAAATGATGAGGAGGTTTAATTCGCCCGAGCGAAAATCTCGCCAGAGGTTGCGCCAGCCCAATTGAAATGAGCGTTGCCAAGAATGTTGAGTCAACATTGGCACAGAAGGACTGCTAGGCACTTGCGTCCCTTCAGCTTGCATCTTGGAAAACGGGCTTTGCCGTACCTTCAGCCAACTCCGTTTGCCATTTCAATCTTTGGGGTGCACTGAAACACAAGAAGCGTTTGTTGGTAGCACGGCCAATGGCGCAAAGCTGAACACGCTCGGCCACTTCCAAACCCATTTGGGTAATGCCACTGCGCGACACAGCAATGGGCACACCCATTTGCGCCGACTTGATCACCATTTCGCTGGTGAGTCTGCCAGTGGTGTAAAAAACTTTATCGTGGCCGTTCACATCGTTCATGGCCATCCAGCCGGCAATGGTGTCTACCGCATTGTGGCGACCCACATCCTCCACAAACATGAGCATCTCTGCGCCTTTGAACAAAGCACAGCCATGTACAGAGCCAGACGATTTGTAGGTGGTTTCTTGAAGGCGAATGGCGTTGACCAAGGCGTACAAAGTGGCTTGTGAGAGGTGTGCATCGGCAGGCAATTGAATGGCATCGATGTCGTTCACCAAATCGCCAAAGACACTGCCTTGACCACACCCCGTGGTGACCACGCGCGCAGCAGTTTTCGGGCCAGCTTGGCTTAGGCCATCGCGTGTTTTGATGGCGGCCACACCAGGTTGGCCCATCTCACCTTCACCCAAGGACCAATCGACCGTGACAGATTCAATTTCGCTCACTGATTGAATCAAACGTTGGTTCAACAAGAAGCCCAACACCAAGTACTCAGGGCTGGCACCTAAGGTCATGAGGGTGACCAATTCTTTTTTATCCAAGTAAACAGTGAGTGCACGCTCTGCAGGAATGTGCACTTGGGATGTTTCACCAAACTCATTGACCACACTGATTTGACGCGTCAATTCTGCGCAGGCCTGCGTCAGTCTGGGTTTAAGGGATGTAGCTTGCAACATGGGGCATTCAAAGATTCAGGCCTAGCCTAACGCAAAAAGTCCCACGCTTATGCAGCGAGGGACTTTCAACCTGAAGAATTCAGGGAAAAATCAGGATTTTTTGGCGGCAGCAGCAGCGGGAGCAGGGGCTGGTGCCGCACCAGGTGCTGCAGGCTTAGCACCTGCCGCTGGCGCTGCGGCCACCGCTGCAGGAGCTGCGGGGGCTGCTGCCACAAAGGCACCAGGGTCGACGCATGGGGGCGTCGCCACGGGTGGGTTAGTGGGCTTGCCACTGGCCTTGGCTGTTTTGTAATAGTGCGCCGCCACTTTTTCGCGCGACTTGCACAACTGAAAATCGGCTACTTTGTTGCCATGGGCTGTTTTGGCTGCAGCTTCTGCCGCCTTGGCTTTGGCTTCGTCGCTCAGGGCTGGCAACTTGGCCATGGCGGAAACGCTGAACAAAGAGGCCAACACCAAAGTGGCCATGCTGATGAATGTTTTTTTCATGGTTTGAATCCTCAAACTTCAAGCAGATGCTGACGTGGAAGCCGGGCCACCATGGGCCACTGCTTCGGGAGATCTTTGGGCAGGAATTTTGCCTGCCTTGATGTCGTTGTACCAAAGTTCATGGTGCTCTTTGGCCCAAGTTTCATCGACGTATCCAGTGCGCATGGCACTGTAAGCGCCTTGCATGCCAATGGTGCCCATGTAAATGTGGCCCAAGAACATGCCCATCATGAGGATTGTGGCTACGCCATGAATCATGTTGGCAATTTGCATGGTGCCGCGTTCGTAAATGAGACCAGGAATGAGCTTGTCAAGCACCAAGCCAGAAGCCACCACAATGACGCCCAAGCCCAACACACCCAACCAGAACACCACTTTTTCACCGGCATTGAAGCGGTGTGAAGCGACTTCCTGACCTGAGAACATGCCACCCCCCTTTAACAGCCAGGTGATGTCTTCTTTGCTGGGCCAGTTGTCTTTGAGGAAAGTGAAAAACACAATGATGAGCGACACCGCAAACAAGGGGCCGGCAAAGTTGTGAACGTTTTTCAGGAAATAGGTGAGCCAACCAAACAAGGCTGAACCAACAATAGGCAAGATGAAATACTTGCCAAACGCGATGACCACACCCGAGATCGCCAACAAAACAAACGTAATGGCGTTGGTCCAATGGGCTGCACGCTCGAGTGGCGTGAAGCGCTCAATTTTGCGGCCTGTTTCTGCGCCATGCAACTTCATGGTGCCTTTGCCGTAGTAGAACAAGGCAATGGCCAAAATCACGATCAGCAGCAAAGAACCGCCGTAGGGAATGATCCAGTTGTTGCGCACTTGGCGCCATGCCTCACCCGCTGTGGTGAGCTTGGAGCCAGGGTACTGCACAAAGGGCTGAATGAGGTTGCCTGCTTCAGGTGCTTCCGATGCAGGCAAGCTGCTGTAGCCATTGGCGCCTGCACCCACTTGTCGCCACATGGGTGCGTTATTACCAGGTTGAACCTTGCCGCGCTCACCATTGTTTTGGTCTGCGTACTTAGGATCGGTGTTGGCATCGGGTGCGATGGAGAAGATGTTGGCACTTTGCACGCCCATAGCGCCTGTTTTAGACGCCTCAGGCGCCGCTGCCTTGGCCTCAGCTGCTGGCTTTGCAGGTGCTGCTGGTGATGCAGGGGTTTGGGCCGACACACTCAAGGCCGCGCCGAAGATCACAGCACCCATGACAACATGGGACTTGATCTGTTTCAGTACCGAAAATCGGTTCATGCTGGCACTCCCACCTTCAGTTGGATCGCGAGTGATCATTTTGCCCATATTGGGCGCGAGTTTTGAGTTGCTGGGCCCAGCTGTTCTTGTCGCCCGCTTTCCAGTCAGACTCCGTGAACACTTTCACGCCGGTACCTGTGTAAGGCGCGGCGTCGAACTTGGGCTGGCCGGCCAGTTCTTGCGCTTTGTCGCCGCAGGCGGTAAGACCTGCTGCCAGCAACAACGCGCCGGCAAGACCCGTTAAACGTTGAATGCTGCTCATGATTTGGCGCCTTTCGCATCGGTTTTGCTGCCGTAGGCAGTGCCCCAGCCCCAAACTTCTGCACCTTTGCCGCGTTGCACCACGCGGTTGCGGAAAATATCGGCCACCACATCGCCATCACCAGCGAGCAGGGCTTTGGTAGAGCACATTTCGGCGCAAGCAGGCAACTTGCCTTCGGCCAAACGGTTGCGACCATATTTTTCAAACTCAGCTTGGCTGCCATTGGCTTCTGGGCCACCAGCACAGAAGGTGCACTTGTCCATTTTTCCGCGAACACCAAAGGTGCCAGCGCTTGGGAACTGAGGCGCGCCAAATGGGCAGGCATAAGAGCAGTAACCACAGCCAATGCACACGTCTTTGTCGTGCAAAACCACACCTTCTTCGGTGCGATAGAAACAGTTGACGGGGCACACTGCCATGCAAGGTGCATCTGAGCAGTGCATGCACGCCACAGAGATTGA
>JAJTGB010000146.1 GCA_021298995.1 Comamonadaceae bacterium
GGACTGCACGGCCGAATTCAATGTCATGAAACTGCCCCGCCTGCGCGGATCGGCCGATGCACCGATGAGCGCCATGCCAGGAATCATGCGGCCACTCATCACCACAAACAAGATAGAAGACACCACGAGCACGCCTGCCATGGGCAAGTCGGCCGACAAGGTCATGGCCAGCAATGGCAGCGGCATGAGGACTGCCAATCGGCGAAACGCATAGGCTTTGCCAGCTCGATCAGACCAATGGCCAATGAAGCGGGCCGAAATGAGTGTGCAAACACCGCCACACAAGTAGACATAGGGAATTTGATCAGCCTGAAAGCCTGCATTCGCCTGCAAATACAGCGTGATGTAGGGAATGACGGCAAAACCGGCAAACACCATGCTGGAAGACATGGCGTAGGCTCGCAAGTGATTGGGGTCGACCAACACCAGGCGCAGGTTGGACAAGATACTGGGTGCAGATCCGTCATAGGAGGGGGCTTGCACATGCCCCTTCAAACTTGGCAAGGTTTTCAAGGCGCCCAAGGCAATCACGCTGACCATGAGGGCAATGGCCAAAAAGGGCGCATGCCAGTTGAAAGCGGAGGATAAAAAGAGGGCCAAGGGCACGCCTGCCACCGTTGCCACCGAAAAAGAAGTCATGACCACACCCATGGCCCTGCCCCTGCGTTCAAATGGAATGACTTCCGCCACAATGGTTTGCGACAAGGCCATCAAGACACCCCCAAAAAAACCAGAGGCGACGCGCGCTGTCATGAGCCAGGCATAGGTCGGCGCCAAACTGCAAGCCAAGGCGGCAATCCCAAACAAAGGGTAGAGGGTGAGCATCATTCGCTTGCGGCCAAAGCGATCGATGTAGGTGGCTGCTAACAGGCCCGACAGGCCCGCCGCAAATGTGTAGGCCGACACCAAAAAACCAAACTGCCCTGCGGAGATGTCAAAAAGCTGGGTCAATTGCGGCCCCAGGGGCATCATGATCATGAAGTCGAGCACACTCGTGAATTGGATACTGGCCAAGGTGAGCAGCAGCCAGTGTTCTCGCCGAGGCGTCAATTGTGTGGTCATGGGTGGTTTTCCTGAAGCTCTGACTCTATCATTCGGCCATGCACCTGGATGACCTCACAAAATCAGCCACCTCAGGGGGCCGCTTGGGCCCATCTTCTGGCGACATCACCCGCGGGCTGGTCCTGATGGGGGGTGGTGCTCGCACAGCGTATCAAGCGGGCGTGTTGCAGGCATTGGCCACGCTGCTCAAAGAGCAATTTGTTCATACCCACACTCGATCGCACCACACTCCAGCAAACCCGCACGCGGACATGCACCCGGCATTTCCTTTTCAAGTTTTGGTGGGCACTTCGGCGGGCGCACTGAATGCCACTTACTTGGCCAGCAGAGCCATCGATGGGCTCAACGCGCTGCAGGGTCTGGGTGATTTTTGGCATGGCCTGCATTCCCACTTGGTGTACCACCTGCCCGACACCCCCTTGGCCAAATTCAGTCGATGGGCCACGGCGCTGGGCGTGACCTTGTCTGCACGCCAACAAGGGGCTGCGCTAGACAGCATGCCTTTGGTCGACACCTTGCATCGGCGCATTGCACTCAACAACATTGAAATGGCTTTGGCGGGAGGGCACTTGAAAGCCTTGGCAGTAACAGCCTCCAGTTACACCACGGGTGTGCACTGGACCTTTTGTCAAACCCACCATCTGCAAAGCCCGCAGGCTTGGAATCGGCCCGGGCGACGCGCCGAGTTGCAAGACATCACCATCGAGCACTTGATGGCCTCCAGTGCCATTCCTTTTTTATTTCCAGCCACCCCTTTGTGGGTCGATGGCAACATGGAATTTTTTGGCGATGGTTCCATGCGGCAAAGCTCGCCGCTGTCGCCGGCAGTGCATTTGGGCGCCAACAAAATTTTGGCAATTGGGGTTGGACAGCCGCAGCGTGCCAGCATTGGACTTCACCCGCGCGATGCGGGTGCTGCTTCATTGAATAAAAAGCGCCCCAGTCTGGGCAACATTGCAGGTCACGCCATGGCCAGCGTTTTCAATGACACCTTGCTGGCCGATGTGGAGCAGGTGCAGCGTGTGAATCAAAGCATTCAACAATTGAAAACCCATCTTTCAGAGCATCACAGCCCAGCGCTGGCTCAAGCACTGCCATTCCGTGAAGTCGAAGTTTTGGCCATGCAGCCCAGCGAATCACTCGATGCCTTGGCCCAAGCGCATGTGCACGAATTGCCGCGGCCGGTGCACCGCGTGTTGGAAGGCTTGGGTGCTCTGAAGGGTTCTGGCGCCAGCTTGGCAAGCTATCTTTTGTTTGAGCCTGGATTTTTGCGCGCACTGATGGCCTTGGGTGCCCATGACGTGGCGCAACGCAAAGAAGAGCTCTTGGATTTTTTCACGGATTAAGTGCCATAATCCGACCCATCATTATTTTGGAGTTTGCTCCGTGGAAAGCCACCCTAGTTGGTAGCTTTCGAATGAAATGGTCTCCTCGCTGCGCAATGCGCCGCAGCCTTGCCAGTCGTTCGAAAGCTGCTTGCCCCCATTGCCGCCTTATCGAACACTTGGCTCCCCGTTTTTTGGGGGCTGAAGGAGATCTGCCATGCTCAACATTTTTACATTGGCCAACGGCCGCCTCGTTCAGGAAGAGATTGAATCCCTGGAAGAGCTGTCTAAGTTCCAGCCGATCTGGGTCGACCTTGAGTCGCCCACCGTGGAAGAAAAACGCTGGATCAAACAATACTACGGCCTGTCCATTCCAGAAGATGCCATGGACGAGGACATTGAGGAGTCTGCGCGCTTTTACGAAGAAGACAACGGCGAGTTGCACATTCGCTCAGACTTCCTGATTGCCGATGAAGACGAGCCTCGCACCGTGCGATGTGCGTTTATCTTGAACCAACACAACGCCGACCTGCGCAGCCGTGGCGTGCTTTTTTCCATTCACGACGAAGACGTGCCGGTGTTTCGCTTGCTGCGTTTGCGCGCACGCCGCGCACCCGGTTTATTGGAAGACGCCAAAGAAGTGTTGCTGAAGTTGTTTGATGCCGATGCCGAGTACTCTGCCGACACACTCGAAAACATTTACGACAAGTTGGAAATTGCTGGAAAGCTGGTGCTGTCTGGCGACGTGACCGACGCCATGGCCGGTGAAGTGCTGGGGGCCATTGCACGCCAGGAAGACTTGAACGGCCGCATTCGCCGCAACGTGATGGACACCCGGCGCGCGGTGAGCTTCATGATGCGCAGCAAGATGCTGAACGCCGAGCAGTTTGAGGAGGCGCGCCAAATTTTGCGCGACATTGACTCGCTCGATTCACACACCGAATTCTTGTTTGAAAAGATCAACTTCTTGATGGACGCCACCGTGGGTTTCATCAACATCAACCAGAACAAGATCATCAAGATTTTCTCGGTGGCCAGCGTGGCCTTGCTACCGCCTACGCTCATTGCCAGCTTGTACGGCATGAACTTTCAATACATGCCCGAGTTGTCGCAAAAATGGGGCTATCCGTATGCGCTGTGCCTCATGGTGGCCAGCGCGGTAGTGCCTATGTGGTATTTCCGCCGGCGTGGTTGGTTGAAATAAAGCGCTTTAAAAACTCAGCCAAAATGGCTGCGCTGTAAGGTCCGCGAACACGCTTACTTGAGCGCATCACGCAATTCACGGCGCAAGATTTTGCCCACCGCAGTTTTCGGGAGCTCGGTTTTGAACTCGATGACCTTGGGTTGTTTGTAGCCTGTCATGTTGGCGCGGCAATACTCTCGCACTGCGCTCTCTGTCAGTGAAGGATCTTTTTTGACAATGACCAACTTGACAGCTTCGCCTGTTTTTTCATCGGGCACGCCGACTGCTGCGCACTCGAGTACGCCCGGGCACAATGACACGGTTTCTTCCACATCGTTGGGATAAACAGTGAAGCCGCTGACCAGGATCATGTCTTTTTTGCGATCGACGATTTTGAAAAAGCCACACGCATCTTGAATGCCAATGTCACCTGACTTGAAAAATCCATCGGGTGTCATGCACCGTGCCGTTTCATCGGGACGCTGCCAATAACCTGCCATGACTTGCGGTCCCTTGATGGCAATTTCGCCAGGCAGACCCAACTCGGTCACTTCATTGCCTTCATCGTCTAGTAACTTCATGAAAGTACTGGGCAAAGGAACACCAATGGTGCCTGTAAATTGCGTGCTGGTGGTGGGATTGCAACTGGCAGAAGGGCTTGTCTCTGACAAGCCATAACCTTCACAAATGGGGCAACCAGTTTTCTCAAGCCACAGCGAAGCCACTGCGCTGGTCACAGCCATACCGCCGCCCACCGACACCTTCAAATTGGACCAATTCACTTTGCCAAAGTCAGGGTGGTTGGCCAAGCCATTGAACAAGGTGTTGACTGCAGGAAAACTGTGGAAGGTGTGCTTTGACAACTCTTTCAATACTGCAGGCAAATCGCGTGGATTGGGAATCAAAATGTTTTTGCCCCCGGTGCGCAGGCCCAGCATCATGTTCACTGTGAAAGCGAAGATGTGATACAGCGGCAATGCGCACACCGATGTGGGTTGCTCGTTGGCTGGCACCCGTTTCATGACGGGATCGTTCCAAGCTTCTCCGCCCGTGTACTGCAACAACGCTATGTCTTCTGCACTGACAGTGGGCGGCCGAAACCTAACTTCACTGCCAACTCGCAAAGCCTGGTTGAATTTGACGGCGCCAAAGAGGTGAAATTCTGGCACCAAGTTTTTCATGTTGCGAACCACGAAATTGACCACCGCAGATTTTGGCCAGTGCAACATGTCGCCCATAGCGCACATCACAATGTGTTTGACTTGCGTTTGCTTGATGCACTTTTGCAAAGTGATGGCAAAGTTTTCGATGATCACAATGGCTTTGGCACCAGAGTCTGTCAATTGGTGCTCAAGCTCGCGCGGCGTGTAAAGTGGATTGACGTTGACCACCACCAAACCAGCTCGCAAAATAGCCGCAACGGCCACAGGATACTGCGGCACATTGGGCATCATGATGGCAACGCGATCCCCTTTTTTCAATCCCAAGGATTGAAAATAGGCGGCCAGGGATTGGCTTTTGACATCGGTTTCTTCATAACTGATGTCTTGCCCCATGAAACTGTAGGCGGTGCGCTGGGCATATTTGGCAAAGCTCTCTGCCATCAAGCCCACCAAGGACTCATACTCAGAAGCGTCTATGTCAGTCGGTACGCCCTCGGGGTAACTTTCTAACCAAACGCGTTCTGCCGTCATCACTCGATCGCTTTCACCATATCTTCCACCACTTTCTTGGCGTCACCAAACACCATCATGGTTTTGTCCATGTAGAACAGTTCATTGTCCAAGCCGGCATAACCTGCCGCCATCGAGCGCTTGTTGACGATGATGGTTTTGGCTTTGTAGGCTTCCAAAATAGGCATGCCATAAATAGGGCTGCCTTTGATGTGCGCCGCTGGGTTGACCACGTCGTTGGCACCCAAAATAATGGCCACATCGGCCTGACCAAATTCACCGTTGATGTCTTCCATCTCAAACACTTGGTCGTAAGGCACTTCAGCTTCGGCCAACAACACGTTCATGTGACCCGGCATGCGGCCCGCCACAGGGTGGATGGCGTACTTGACCGTGATACCTTTTTCAGTGAGCTTGGCCGCCAGTTCTTTGACCGCGTGCTGTGCACGGGCCACGGCCAAACCATAACCGGGCACGATGACCACGGTCTCGGCATTGCCGAGCACAAAGGCCGCATCGTCTGCACTGCCGCTTTTGACCGGGCGCTGTTCTTGTGCGCCACCGGCGGCTGCAGTGGCTTCACCACCAAAGCCGCCCAAGATGACGTTGAAGAACGAGCGGTTCATGGCCTTGCACATGATGTACGAGAGGATGGCGCCCGATGAACCCACCAAAGAGCCTGCAATGATCAACATGCTGTTGTTCAAGCTAAAGCCAATGCCCGCTGCAGCCCAACCAGAATAGCTGTTGAGCATGGACACCACCACAGGCATGTCGGCACCGCCAATGGGAATAATGATGAGCACGCCCATGACAAAGGCCAAGGCCAACATGGCAAAGAACGCCGTCCAGTTTTCGGTGAACATGAACACCAAGCCCAAGCCCACTGTGGCCAAGCCCAAGATCAAGTTCAATTTGTGCTGACCGGCAAATTGCACGGGCGCACCTTGGAACAAACGGAATTTGTATTTGCCAGACAACTTACCAAACGCGATGACCGAGCCGCTGAAGGTGATGGCGCCAATGGCCGCGCCCAAGAACAATTCGAGCAAGTTGCCTTTGGGAATGGGCGGCACTGTGCCGTCGGCTGCTTTGGTCACAATGCTGAAAGCATAAGGCTCAACCACAGCCGCAATGGCAATGAAGACCGCGGCCAAACCAATCATGCTGTGCATGAACGCCACCAACTCGGGCATTTTGGTCATTTCAACTTTTTGCGCCATGTAGGCACCTAAGCCGCCGCCCACCACCAAGCCGCCAAACACATACACCATGCCTCTGGCTTGGCCACCCGACAACTCAACAATCAATGCGGCCGTGGTCAAGGTGGCAATCAGCATGCCTGTCATGCCAAAAATATTGCCGCGAATAGAAGTGGTGGGGTGCGACAAGCCCTTCAGGGCTTGAATGAAACAAACACTGGCAATCAAATACAACAAGGTGACAATATTCATGCTCATGCTTTGTCTCCCTCGGCTGTCACGACTTTCTTTTCTTTCTTTTTGAACATTTCCAGCATGCGCCGTGTGACCAAAAAGCCGCCAAAGACATTGACCGCTGCCAGCGTCACCGCGAGCACACCCATGGTTTTACCCAGGGTGGTTTCAGTCAACGCAGCAGCCAACATGGCGCCCACAATCACGATGGCCGAAATGGCGTTTGTCACCGCCATCAAAGGGGTGTGAAGCGCTGGTGTGACGGTCCAGACCACGTGGTAACCCACGTAGATGGCCAGCACAAAAATAATCAAATTGAGAAGGGTGGGGGACACTGCTTCCATGAAGATCTCCGGTTTTTTTAAATAAGTTTGGAAGGTGAAGGCTTATTTGCGCTTGACGTCGCCGCCCTGCGTCATCAAACAAGCCGCCACGATGTCGTCTTCCATGTCCACTTTGAATTCACCTTCTTTGGTGAGTACGAGTTTCAAAAAGTCGAGCACATTGCGGGCGTACAAAGCGGAGGCATCGGCCGCTACCAGAGCGGGCAAATTGGTTTCACCCACCAAAGTCACGCCATGCTTCACAACCGTTTTGCCGGCTTCGGTGAGCAAGCAATTGCCGCCCACGCCATCGGCCGCCTTGCCTGCAGCAATGTCAACAATGACCGAGCCAGGCTTCATGCTCTTGACCATGTCTTCGGTTACCAGCACAGGGGCTGCGCGACCGGGAATGAGCGCGGTCGAAATGACCACATCGGCCATGGCCACTCGTTTGGCCACTTCTATTTTTTGGCGTTCTAGCCAGCTGGGGGGCATGGGGCGCGCATAGCCGCCCACACCTTCAGCGGCTTCTTTTTCTTCAGCGGTTTCGTAGGGGACGTCAATGAATTTGCCGCCCAAAGATTCCACTTGTTCTTTCACGCTGGGGCGGACATCGGAGGCTTCAATGACGGCGCCCAATCGCTTGGCTGTGGCAATGGCTTGCAAGCCCGCCACGCCCACGCCCAAAATGACCACGCGTGCTGCTTTGACCGTGCCGGCAGCGGTCATGAGCATGGGGAAAAAGCGTTGGTATTTGTCTGCGGCCACCATGACGGCTTTGTAGCCAGCAATGTTGGCTTGCGATGACAACACGTCCATGCTTTGCGCGCGCGTGGTGCGCGGCGCAGCTTCCAAAGCAAAGCTGGTAAGGCCTGCGCCAGCCAGCCTGCTGAGGCCTTCTGAATCAAACGGGTTCAGCATGCCCACCAAGGCAGCACCCGACTTCATGTGCGTCAACTCTGCAGCAGTGGGTGCGCTCACTTTGAGCACCACTTCGCAAGCCAAGGCGCCTGCGGCATCGGTCATTTCCGCACCGGCGGCTTCGTAAGCAGCATCGGTCACGCTGGCAGATACGCCTGCGCCAGACTGAACGAGCAAGGTATGCCCTTGTGCTTTTAACTTTTTGGCCGTTTCGGGCGTCATGGCGACACGGGTCTCGCCAGGTCGGGTTTCGGCAGGTACGCCAATGCGCATAGATGTCTCCTGAATGCTTACAAACCTAAAATTGCCGCTATTGTGCTTGATAAATCAAAAGGGCGTGGCCCAAGAGAAAGAAGTGAAACTTTTTGACCCGCGGCCACTTGGTCCAAACGGGCTTGCTCTGCCAGTACTTTGGCCACATAGCCAGTGTCACTTTGCAAGGTGTCACCGCCCAAGTAGAAAAGCAAGCCGTCTTCCGTCACGCCCCCCTTGAGGCGAATGTATTCTTGAAGCACTTGCGTCCCCACTCGCATGTTGGTCAGTGGGTCAAACGCGGCCAGCTTGCCGCCATACTTTTCATATTTTTTGACGTGAATGTCGGTCATCACTTGCATCAAACCTTGGGCCCCCGCTGGACTTTGAATGTAGGGGTGAAAACTCGACTCAATGGCCATCACCGACAAAATGAGGTGCGGCTTGATTTTGGTGCTGTTTGACAACTCATAGGCCTCGGCCACCAAAGCGGCCATGGGTTCTGGCGCAACCCGGTATTTGCTGGCCAGCCAAGCGGCCACGGCCGCTTGCTTGCTGGGGATGTCTTTCAAATCCGTGGCGGTGGCCCTTTCTGCCGTGTTTTGAGGCTCCCACCACAAGCTGAACTGTCGGGAGCGAAGCCACTCATAAGCCGCCGACTCGGTTTGGGCCAAGATATCCGGGCGAAACAGCGCCACGCCAACGCCCAAAACCACCACCAGGCCCAACATGGCCAAACCACTGTGCGTGATGGTGAACACACCCTTGCCCACATCTTTCACAAAGATGCTGACGGCCAGTCTCAATTTGGCAAAGGCAGTGGGGGGTGAATCGGGCAACATGATGCCCGCAAGTATAGATATTTAGATCAAGGGATAATTGCAAGCATGAAGCATCACCGAATTGTTGTGGGTTTGTCTGGCGGGGTCGACTCCGCAGTCACTGCTCACTTATTGAAAAAGCAAGGCCACGAAGTGGTGGGCATTTTCATGAAGAATTGGGAAGACGACGACGACAGCGAGTTTTGCGCGGCCAACATCGACTTTGTCGATGCCGCAGCCGTGGCCGATGTGGTGGGCATCGAGATTGAGCACGTCAACTTTGCTGCCGATTACAAAGACCGTGTGTTTGCAGAATTTTTGCGGGAATACCAAGCTGGCCGTACGCCCAACCCCGATATTTTGTGCAATGCCGAAATCAAATTCAAATCATTCCTAGACCACGCCATGCAGGTGGGTGCTGACAAAATTGCCACTGGCCATTACGCGCGCGTTCGCCTGAATGAAGCGACAGGGCTGCATGAATTGCTCAAAGGCTTAGACAACAGCAAAGATCAGAGTTACTTTTTGCATCGTTTGAACCAAGCGCAATTGTCAAAAACTTTGTTTCCAGTTGGCGAATTGCTTAAAACGCAAGTGCGCCAAATTGCAGAAGAAATTGGCCTGCCCAACGCCAAGAAGAAAGACTCCACAGGTATTTGCTTCATTGGCGAGCGACCCTTTCGCGATTTTTTAAACCGCTACATCTCCAAAGAGCCGGGCCCCATCAAAGACCCCAGCGGGCGCACCATAGGCAAACACGTTGGCTTGAGTTTTTACACCTTGGGACAACGTCAAGGCTTGGGCATTGGGGGCATTAAAGAAAAAGGTGCGCAACGCGGTGGGGGTGAGCACACGCCTTGGTTTGTGGCACGCAAAGACATGGCCCAAAATATTTTGTGGGTGGTGCAAGGCCACGACCACCCTTGGTTGTTGTCACCCCAACTTGACGCTGCCGATGCCAGTTGGTGTTCAGGCACTGAGCCAGTTGCAGGACCCTACGCGGCCAAAACACGCTATCGCCAAGCCGATGCGGTTTGTGCACTCACCGCCCCAAGTGCCTCAGCGTTTTCATTGGCCTTCCAT
>JAJTGB010000023.1 GCA_021298995.1 Comamonadaceae bacterium
CTGACTTTCAAGACGCGAATTACCCGACAAGTGACTTTTGGCAAGCAACGTTATCGACTGGCATTGGAATTGCATGTCATTGACAACGGGCCTGGTGTTCCAGACTCGATCAAAGACCGAATTTTCTTCCCATTGATATCTGGAAGGGAGGGTGGCTCTGGTTTAGGCCTCACTTTGGCCCAAACCTTTGTTCAGCAACACCACGGGATGATTGAGTGCGAGAGTGTGCCAGGCCGAACAGATTTCAAAATTTTGATTCCCTTGCCCTAACCTGATTGCAGGCGGTGCATTCACTTAAGAAAGCAAAGTCACATGAAGCCTATCTGGATCGTAGACGATGACCAATCCATCCGATTCGTCTTAGAGAAGGCACTCCTTCGCGAAGGCTTGAGTACTCGCAGTTTTACCAATCCGCGTGAAGTTCTGGTTGCTTTGGCCACCGAGGATGGCAGTGAAGGTCCGCAGGTTTTGGTCAGTGACATTCGCATGCCGGGTGGGTCGGGGCTTGATTTGTTGACCCAAGTGAAGCAGCAATTGCCCGCTTTGCCGGTCATCATCATGACCGCGTTTTCTGATTTGGACAGTGCCGTTTCTGCATTTCAAAATGGTGCATTTGAATACCTGCCCAAACCTTTTGACTTGCCTAAAGCCATCGAACTGATTAGACGCGCGCTTGAAGAAAGTCAGCGCGAGGAAGTGGCAGAGGAGCTCATGGCGGATACGCCTGAGATGCTTGGCCAAGCACCCGCCATGCAGGATGTTTTCAGAGCCATTGGCCGACTTTCACAAAGCAATGTGACGGTCATGATCACAGGTGAGTCGGGGTCGGGCAAAGAGCTTGTTGCGCGAGCACTGCACAAACACTCTCCTAGAGCAAGCGGGCCCTTCGTTGCCATCAATACGGCGGCCATTCCCAAAGACTTGTTGGAGAGCGAGCTCTTTGGTCACGAGCGCGGTGCTTTCACTGGTGCGCAAACGTCTCGCCGTGGCAGGTTTGAACAGGCGGAAGGCGGAACCCTATTTTTAGATGAAATTGGTGACATGCCTTTTGATCTACAGACGCGTTTGTTGCGCGTCTTGTCAGATGGTCACTTTTACAGAGTAGGCGGCCACAGTGCGGTCAAGGCCAATGTGCGAGTCATTGCGGCAACCCACCAAGATTTGGAACAACGCGTCAAGGAGGGTGTTTTCCGTGAAGACTTGTTTCACCGCCTGAATGTGATTCGTTTGCGCTTGCCTGCGTTGCGTGAGCGCAAAGAAGATGTTCAAGTTTTGACCAAGCATTTCTTGTTGCAAAGTGCTCAGCAACTGGGTGTAGAGCCCAAGCGTATTTCAGAGCAGGCACTCGAAATTTTGAGTCAATTTCATTTCCCAGGCAATGTTCGCCAACTGGAGAATATCTGCCACTGGCTCACCGTCATGGCGCCTGCACAAATGATTGAAGCCAAAGATTTGCCACCTGATGTGTTGTTGCCTGTCAGCTCCAAGCTGCCTTTGAATGTCCAGTCGATTGATGTGATTGAAGCGCCAATGCCACAAGGTGAAGCGCTTGCCAATCCTTCATCGGGCAACACGCTGGTTAACTTGGGTGCGCATGCGGGTTGGGAAAGTGCATTGGAAGTGGAAGCTCTCCAACTTCTGGGAACCGACAGGCAGGATGTGTGGGATGTCTTGACAAGGCGCTTTGAGTCCTTGCTGATTCAAGCCGCGCTTGCCACTACGCGCGGACGACGAATTGAAGCCGCCGTCAAGCTAGGGATTGGCCGAAACACCATCACCCGAAAAATTCAAGAACTTCACATCGAAGGTTAAAACTTCTTGAACTTAAAAGGCCTCCAGTTGGAGGCCTTTTTTGCGTGTTATTTAGAGGTGAAAATATTGCCTAAATTGTCGACAACAATGAGACGACTCTCGGCTCGCAAAATGGTGCGAAGCTCTGTATTGGTCTTGCTAACTCGCGACGTCCATGCAATGCCATCGCTGCTTGTCAAGATGGTGCCGTTGGCACCAACGACAACGAACTGATTTTCCGATGAAATTCGGTTCAATTGGGCCGAAGTGTTGGCACTTCTGGGCGTCCAGGTGATGGCATCAGAGCTGCTCAAAACCGTGCCATTGGCACCGACCGCCACGTAAGAGTAAGCGGTGGTATTGTTGACGCTGATCAACAGGACGCCAGCCGCTTTTAAATCGGCTGATGAATTGGAAGTTTGAGCCGTCCAGACAGCGCCATCACTGCTGGTCAAAATACTGCCGTTTGCACCGACAGCGATCCATGTGCCCGCAACTGTGGCCGAGACACCATACAAATGGGCCGTGGTGGGTACGGTGGTTGCGGCCGTCCATGTGATGCCGTCTTTGCTGGTAATGATGGTGCCGTTGTTGCCTACAGCAACTGCCAAAGAGCCATTGGTGTCAATGGCATTCAGATTTTGAGCCGTGCCGCTGGTGGCTCGGGTCCAAGTTTGGGTATCTGAGCTGTAAATGATCTGGCCCGCATCGCCCGCAGCCATGAACTTGGTAAAAGCAAAAGAGACTCCGTTGAGGTTGGTGGTCAGGACAGGGGTGATGGCTGTCCACTTGTCAATGGTGCTAGCCTTGAACATCCGACCGCCGTTGCCTACGGCCACATAAGCCAATTGAATGCTGTTGGTTGTGGCATCGATGTAGCTGCCAAAACTCAAACCTGTTTGGTTGCCTGTGTCGATATTGACACCACTTGTCCATTCAACACCCGCCAGACGAGGCGTGGCTGTGACAGTAGGGGTGGCTTCACCGCCAGGGCCTTTGTTAATTCGGCCAGTGAGAAAAAAGGAGTAGGGCGTGCCATTGGCCAAACCGGACACGACAAAAGGGGACGTGACATTCAAACGGTATGAGGAGCCCGATGAAGACAACCAGTTGCTCAAATTCAATGTTGGTGTGTCTTGAGCAGAAAAAAGCCAATATTCGACGCCGGGCGTTTCTGTCCAACTGAGTGTGACCTGATTTTCGCCTGCGACGACACTGAGGCCTCCCTCTGGTGGCGGAGGCGCTGAGGAGGATTCACCACCACCACAAGCCAGCAAAATCATGGCGGAAGCCAAGGCCAGCAGAGAAACGCGAATTGAATGCAAAGACATGGATATTTCCTGTGCGGAACCGTTGAGACCCCAAATTCTAAGTGAGCATACGAGGTTTGGTTGCCTAGCGCCTAGAATGGTTCAGTGAAAATTGTTTAATCTTGGAAAGAACTCTATGAATTTGGTCATTGCATCCCTTTTGTTGACTGGCGCCATGCCTTGGATTTGTGCTGGCATCGCCAAGGCTGGCCAAAAGAACTACGACAACCACAACCCCCGAGAGTGGTTGGCCAAGCAGACGGGTTATCGGGCGCGCGCCAATGCGGCCCAAGGCAATTGCTTTGAAGCCTTCCCCATCTATGCTGTGGGTGTTTTATTGGCTTTTTACACTGAGGTGCCACAAGACGAAATTGATTTGTATGCAAGTCTGTTTGTGGCAGCCCGAGTGGCCTATGTCGCTTTGTACATCAGCGATCAAGACAAGTTGCGTTCACTGGCTTGGCTTGTGGGTGTGATTTGCACCGTAGGTTTGTACATTGCCAGCATGGGTAGCATGGCAAGCTAAGGCAGTTTGGCAAGCTCAGACACTGGTGGACGTCAGCTCACTTGCTCCAAGTGTCTTTCAAGCCTGTGCATCGATTGAAAACAGGCTTGTCGCAAGCGTAATCTAAGCGGTCGGCCACGAAGTAACCATGCCGCTCAAATTGAAACTTAGCGTCGGGTGAGCTGCTGGCCAACGCAGGCTCGACATAAGCTTGAATCACTTTTAGGCTGTCTGGATTGAGGCAGCTCAAAAAGTCTTTACCACCCGCATCAGGATTGGCTTCATTGAACAGGCGGTCATACAAACGGACCTCGGCTGCGACGGCATCGGCTTGAGCCACCCATGTCATGACCCCTTTGACCTTCACGCTGTCAGAGCCAGGTGTGCCGCTTTTGGTGTCGGGAATGAGCTGCGCCAGAACTTCTGTCACATGGCCTTTGGCGTCTTTGATGGCGCCTGTACATTCAATGACGTAGCCATATTTCAGGCGTACTTTGTTGCCAGGAAACAAGCGGAAGAAGCCTTTCGGCGGTGTTTCTTCATAGTCGGAGCGCTCGATCCAAAGTGATTTTCCAAATTTGAAATGGCGCTGTCCCAACTCGGGGTGGTGCGGATGAACTGGGGCATGGCAATTGTCGAGTGCGCCAACTCCCATCACTTCATCCCAGTTGGAGATGGTGAGTTGAACAGGGTCAAGGACGGCCATCGCGCGAACCGCTTTGGGGTCTAAGTCGTCGCGCAAGCAGCCTTCTAGGGTGCTGTAGTCAATCCATGAATCACTTTTGGTCACGCCAATGCGGTCTGCAAAAAGCTGCAGGCTCTCGGGCGTGTAACCGCGGCGGCGCAAACCCACGATGGTGGGCATACGGGGATCGTCCCAACCACTCACTTTGCCTTCATTGACCAGTTGAGCCAACTTGCGTTTGCTGGTAACCACGTAAGTGAGGTTCAGACGTGCAAACTCATACTGCTTAGGACTTGGGTGCGCCAACAGAGCAGGCAGCAAAGAACCGTCTGTGAGCGTGTGCGATTCGCACAAGCGAGCCATAAGCCAATCGTAAAAGGGACGCTGGTCTTCAAATTCAAGCGTGCAAATGCTGTGAGTAATTTGCTCGAGGGCATCTTCAATAGGATGCGCAAAGGTGTACATGGGGTAGATGCACCATGCATCACCGGTGTTGTGATGAGTGGCTCTTCGAATTCGGTAGATGGCCGGGTCGCGCATGTTGATGTTGGGCGAGGCCATGTCAATTTTGGCGCGCAACACCGCAGCGCCATCGGCCAGTTTGCCATCGCGCATCTCGCGAAAGCGGCTTAGATTTTGGGCAGGTGTGCGTGCACGAAACGGGCTGTCTTTGCCAGGCGTGTTGAAGTCGCCTCTGTGTAAGCGCATGTCTTCTGCCGACTGTTCGTCGACGTACGCTAATCCAGCTTGAACCAAAAACTCAGCTGCACGGTACATGAAATCAAAGTAGTCGCTGGCTTGGTAGAGGTGGGAGGTTCCGTGTGCATCCCAATTGAAGCCAAGCCATTTCACGGCATCTAAGATGGAATTGACGTATTCGGTGTCTTCTTTCTCGGGGTTGGTGTCGTCAAAACGCATGTGACACACGCCACCATAATCGCGAGCCAAGCCGAAGTTCAAGCAAATGCTTTTTGCGTGGCCGACGTGCAAATAGCCGTTGGGCTCAGGGGGAAAGCGAGTGCGAATTTTGGCGGGATCGGGGTTGCCGCTGGCATGGTGCGCTGCATCGCCAGGCGTGCCGGCCCACTTGCGTTGAGCATAGGTGCCATGAGCCAAGTCGGATTCGATGATTTGGCGCAAAAAATTGCTGACCTTTGGAGGATCTTCGGGGGTGCCCATGGAATTGGCTTTGACGTTGGCTGTGCTCATGGCCTGATTTTAGGGCCAATCACGAGCGATAATCTGGTGTTCTTCAAGGAGTCTCGGTGGATTTAATGTTGTTGGCCAAAGCCGCTGTCATGGGTGTGGTGGAGGGTTTGACCGAATTTTTACCCATCTCGTCAACAGGCCACCTCATTTTGGCAGGTGCCCTGCTTGGCTTTGACGACGACAAAGCCAAAGTCTTTGACATCGCCATTCAAACGGGCGCTATTTTTGCCGTCATTTTGGTGTATTGGGAAAAAATCTATGCCACCGTCAAGGCCTTGCCTTATCAAGCGGAAGCTCAGCGTTTTGTGCTGAATGTTTTCATTGCATTCTTTCCCGCCGTCATTTTGGGCTTGCTGTTTGGCAAGTTCATCAAAGAAAACTTGTTCAATCCTTGGGTGGTGGCCACCACGTTCATTGTGGGCGGCTTCATTATTTTGTGGGCCGAGAGAAGGCCGCCTTCCACCATTCGAATTCGCGCCGTGGAGGACATGCGCGGACGCGATGCATTGATGGTGGGAATCGTGCAGTGCTTGGCCATGATTCCTGGTACCAGCCGAAGTGGTGCCACCATCATTGGTGGAATGTTGCTAGGCTTGTCGCGCAAAGCAGCCACTGATTTTTCCTTTTTCTTGGCCATCCCAACGTTGATTGGCGCAGGGGCCTACAGTCTTTACAAAGAGCGCGCGCTTTTGTCGGTTGAGGATGTGCCCATGTTTGCCACAGGCTTGGTCGTTTCCTTCATCAGTGCTTGGATTTGTGTGCGTTGGCTTCTCAAGTACATTGCCAGTCACAGCTTTGAAATTTTTGCTTGGTACCGAATCGCTTTTGGATTGGTGGTGTTATTCACTGCTTGGACTGGGCTGGTTTCTTGGGCACCCTAAGTTGCCGATCTTGCCTTCTGGCTACTTCGCTATTTTGATATAGCGCCCATGTTCAGCAAAGCGGCCTCCACGGCGGCTGCTGAGGCAATGGGTTTTTCCATGGGAAATAGGTGAGAGCCATCTAGCCAAGTCACTCTGCCTTTGGAAACCTTGTCGGTTAATTCAGAGCCAGCCACACGCATTTCACGAGAATGTGTGCCGCCAATGAAAGAAACAGCGCACTTCAAGGGATGGCGCTTGAGCATCGAGGGCAGATTGTGGGGCAGGGTGTTGTAAATGGCCGTTTCCACTTCTCTGTCAAAGCTCAAAACGCGTTCGCCATTTTCTTCTACAGTTCCAAATTCTGCATAGTCTCTGAGTGCATCGGGATGCCAATGCGCAAATGCACGTTTGTGCTGAAAGTGCTCAATGACCGCTTCAATGTGAGGCCAGTGTTGGCGGCGTGATTTGCTAATTCTGCCCGGGCTGACAGAGCCAATCCAATTGGTTTTTTTGGCAAGCTGAAGCGCACTGGCTTTCCAGCCGCCCACCACTGGGGAGTCTAAAAGTACGACGCCGGCAGTGACATGAGGGTGTTTGGAGGCGCACATCAAACTGAGCAGTCCACCCAAAGAATGGCCAATTAAGAATGGCTTTTCGCCGGTTTCATGGTGAGTCACTTTGGCGAAATCTGCCAATTCTTGGACCAAAAATGGCCAGTTGCTGGTGACAGGATAACGTGCGTCATGGCCAAACTTTTCAATCGAAGCAACTTGGAAGCCGCGCCGATTCAAGTCATTGGTAAAACTGCGGTAGGTACTGGCTGGAAAACCATTGCCGTGTGAAAAAATGATGTGGTTCATCAAATCAATTTTTCTTCAGGCGTCGAAATTTTCTTGAGAGGTGAATGCTTGCCCGATTGTTTGAGTGGAATTTGGGTGGCTTCACCATTCCAGACGGGATCCTCCAAACTGTCAAACATGGCTCTGAGCTTTTTGCCCCAGTTGTCTCGCAGCATGTTGAAGTAGGGGTTTTGCTCGTCAATGCACACCACGCGATCGCTTTCCAGTTTGTCTGCCTCATACACCACCATGTCGAGGGGCAAACCGACTGAAAGATTTGATTTGAGGGTAGAGTCCATGGACACCAAGGCACATTTGGCCGCTTCGTCGAGTGGCGTCAGTGGGGTGATCACGCGGTCCAAAACAGGCTTGCCGTATTTGGATTCGCCAATTTGGAAGTAGGGCGTTTCTGCCGTGGCTTCAATGAAATTGCCGGGAGAGTAAATTTGGTAAAGGCGCATGCCTTCGCCTTTGATTTGGCCGCCAAAAATCATTGACACGTTGAAGTCAACACCCCCAGCTTTGAGTGCGGCAGCATCACGCTCATGCACGTGGCGAACGGCAGCGCCCAAAACACGCGCTGCATCAAACATGCTTTTGGCATTCCAAATGGTGATGGGTTCTGCATCGGGATGGTCGATGATTTTTTCGACTTGCAGCATCTCACGCACAGATTGCGAAATGCTTAAATTGCCTGCAGACAACAACACCATGAAACGGTCGCCCGCTTTTTCATAGATGATCATCTTGCGGTAAGTGCTGATCATGTCGAGACCCGCGTTGGTACGTGAGTCCGATAAGAAGACCAGACCGGCACGTGTTTTGATGGCGACGCAATAAGTCATTTATCGTCCTTCAAAGGTATTTCAGGGTTCAGAGCGTTTCATCACACGCTTCAAACTGTAAAGGGCTTCCAGTGCTTCACGGGGGCTTAAAGCATCTGGGTCAATTTGGTTCAAAGCAGCCTCAAGAGGGCTAGGCCCTGTATTGCTTGCTTCAGGGGGTGGCGCAAACAAGTCCACTTGCACACGGTTTTCATTGGCACCTGCTTCGAGGGCAGAAAGGGTGTGGCGTGCGTGATTGAGCACCCCAGAGGGCATGCCCGCCAACCTGGCCACTTGCACGCCATAGCTCTTGCTGGCAGGCCCCGCTTGAAGTTCGTGCAAGAACACAATGTCATTGCCCGACTCTGTAGCGCCTACATGCATGTTCAATGCAGCGTGGTGCGAAGCGGGGAACTCGGTGAGTTCAAAATAATGGGTGGCAAACAAAGTGAAGGCCTGCGTTTTGTCATGCAAATGCGTGGCAATGCCACTGGCCAATGCCAAGCCATCAAAGGTGGAGGTGCCACGGCCAATTTCGTCCATGAGCACCAAGGACAAAGGGGTGGCGCTGTGCAAAATTTGAGCGGCTTCGGTCATCTCCAGCATGAAGGTTGATTGGGCATTGGCCAAGTCATCGGCAGCGCCGATGCGGGTGTGAATGGCGTCAATGGGGCCTAGTCGGCAACTGCTGGCGGGCACATGACTGCCAATGCTGGCTAAAAGCACAATCAATGCCACCTGGCGCATGTAGGTCGACTTACCGCCCATGTTCGGACCGGTGATGATTTGCAAACGCTGCTTGCTGTGCATCAGGCAATCGTTGGCAATGAAACTGCCACCCGAGGTTTCAGCCAAGCGTGCTTCCACCACGGGGTGACGACCTTGACGAATTTCAATGCAGGGCTCTTTGGCAAATTTTGGCGCGCACCAATTGAGGGTGGTGGCGCGCTCGGTGAGGGTGCACAGCGCATCGAGTTGCGCCATGGCTTGCGCCAATTTGGTGAGCGCATGAATGTGGTTTTGCAGTTGATCTAGCAAGAGTTCGTACAAATACTTCTCGCGGGCCAGCGCACGTTCTTGTGCAGACAAAGCCTTGTCTTCAAAGGCTTTGAGCTCGGGCGTGATGAAGCGCTCGGCATTTTTCAAAGTTTGACGACGTCTGTAATCGTCGGGTACTTTGTCAATTTGACCTTGCGTCACTTCGATGTAGAACCCATGTATCTTGTTGAATTGAACGCGCAAATTGGCAATGCCTGTGCGTGCTTTTTCACGGGTTTCGAGTTCGAGCAAAAAGTCGTCGCAATTGGTTTGAATGGCGCGCAGCTCGTCCAGCTCTGCGTCGAGGCCATGGGCCATCACGCCGCCATCGCGAATCAAATTGGCAGGCTCTTCTAAAAGCGCTTGCTGCAAAATTTCTGTCAGGCCAGCAGGCGGCTGCAAATCGAAATGGATGTCGTGCAGCAGCTTGGTCGGTGACAAGTGACCCAAAGTTTCTTGCAAGTGCAGTGCCAAATTGGCAGAGCGAATGAGAGCGTTCTTGAGCGCCACCAATTCACGTGGACGGACTTGCCTCAGGGCAATGCGCGCTGTGATGCGCTCCACATCGCTGGCGCCTTTGAGCTGATCGCGCAACCTAGACCAAATCGCAACACCGGTTTGAGCCGATGCGCTGTGATCATTCAGCTGGTCAATGGCAGCCAATCTTTCAACCGCAACTTGTCGATCTCGAGGAGGATTCAAAAGCCATTGCTTGAGTTGACGGCTGCCCATGCCTGTCATGCAGGTATCAAGCAAAGAAAAAAGAGTGGGCGAATCTTCGCCGCGCAATGTTTGCGTGAGTTCTAGATTGCGGCGCGTGCTGGTAGGGAGGTCAATGAGGTCATTGGCTTTTTGCACTTTGAGTTGCGACACATGCGGCAACGTTCTGCCCTGAGTGTGTTCTGCATAAGTGAGCAAGGCGCCGGCTGCGGCATGTGCATGTCCTAGTTTGTCTGCATCCCACGCGGCCAAGCTGGCCACGTTGAGTTGTTTGATGAGCTTGCCGTGACCCAAGCCAGCTTCGTATTGAAAGTCGGGACGCAAAGTGAGGGACAGTGCAAGGCCACGTTGACCCAAACGCAATGATTGAAGTTGCTGCTCCCATTTGGGTGTGATGCTGGCGCTGACCAGTAGCTCGCTGGGCGCAATGCGCTCTAACCAATCGGCCAATTCGTCGTGCGTGCATTCTGCCAAATGCAAAACACCCTGCGTGACGCTGAGCCAAGCCAAGCCGCAGGCATTGCGCGGCGCAATGTGCAGCGACAACAAAATGGCTTCGCTTTTGTCGGACAGCAACTCGGTGTCGGTGAGGGTGCCAGGGGTGACCACGCGAACAACTTTGCGTTCGACGGGGCCTTTGCTGGTGGCCACATCGCCCACTTGCTCGCAGATGGCCACGGACTCCCCCAACTTGATGAGCTTTGCCAGGTAGTTTTCAACCGAATGAAAAGGCACACCCGCCATGGCAATAGGTTTGCCAGCCGTTTGACCGCGGTGGGTGAGAGTGATGTCCATGAGGCCGGCGGCACGCTCGGCATCTTCAAAGAACATTTCGTAAAAGTCACCCATCCGGTAAAAAACCAGGGTGTCAGGGAACTCCGCCTTGATGCGCAGATACTGCTGCATCATGGGGGTGTGGGCACTCAGGTCGAGCGCGTCTGTCATGGCTTAGAAGGGGCTGTCCGTTGAGTCTTGCCCAGCCTGCGATGGGGCTGCAGCGGCTGCATCCTTGGCATCGGCTGCGCGCACAGAGGCTTTCTCGCCAGCACTGGCAAATTTGCTGTACTTGCTAAGGATAGGCACCAGCTGGCCGTAAATTTTGGGCGTGCCGGCCAAGCATTCTTTTTGATCTAAGAAATCGGCCTCGCCTGTGAAGTTGCCCACCAGGCCGCCAGCTTCTGTCACCAGCAATGAACCCGCTGCCACATCCCAAATTTGCAAGCCTGTTTCAAAGAAGGCATCTGTGAATCCAGCAGCCACATAGGCCAGGTCTAAAGCCGCAGCACCAGGACGGCGCAAACCCGCTGTGCGTTGCATCACGTCGCCCATCATTCGCAGGTACTGGTTGAAGTTGTCACCCGGACGGAAGGGAAAGCCTGTGGAAATAAGGCACTCGTGCATTTGCGTGCGCTTGCTGGTACGCAAGCGTCGATCGTTCATGTACGCACCGCGGCCTTTGGTGGCCGTGAACAAATCGTTGCGTGAGGGGTCGTACACCACGGCTTGCTCCACTTTGCCATTCACGGCCAGCGCAATGCTGACGCAGTAAACAGGGAAGCCGTGAATGAAGTTGGTGGTGCCGTCGAGGGGGTCGATGATCCACACGTGATCAGCGTCGGGGTTGCCGTGTGTTTTGCCAGACTCTTCGGCCAAGATGCCGTGGTGAGGGTAGGCAGTGAGAAGAGTTTCGATGATGGCGTTTTCGCTAGCCAAGTCGACTTCGGTCACAAAGTCGTTCACTTGTTTTTGCGAAATTCGAACAGCCTCCACGTCCAAGGCGGCGCGGTTGATGATGGCGCCGGCGGCGCGTGCAGCCTTGACGGCTACGTTGAGCATTGGGTGGAGATTGGTCGACATGAATTTTTAAGAGCAACAGCGGAGGTCCTCCGTGCGATGACAGAGGCGAATGGCGCATTTTCCCATGAAATTGACTGTTTGGCAGGGCTTAAGGGCCCAATTTGGACATTTTGCGGCGGTCGGAACTGTGACAATGTCGCCTATGCGAACCCGATTTATCTTGATTGAAACCAGCCACCCCGGCAATGTGGGTGCGGCGGCCCGTGCTTTGAAAGTCATGGGCTTTGATGAAATGGTGTTGGTGGCTCCTCGCTATGCCAATGTGCTGCGCAAAGAAGAGACCATTCAAAGGGCCAGCGGCGCCAACGATGTGCTCGATAAAACGCGCATTGTGGACTCCTTGGAGGAGGCGCTGGATGGCATCTCTCATGTGTGCGCAACGGCCATGACACCTCGAGATTTTGGCCCGCCAACGCGATCGCCCAGGGAGCACTTTGAACTTTTGCTGGGCCGACAAGCTTCTGCCCCCAACATGCCCCATCAAGCTTCCGTGGCTGAACCCATTTCGTCCATTGGATTCTTGTTTGGCTCAGAACGCTTTGGCATGAAAAACGAAGATGTCTACAAATGCCATGTGGCATTGTCGATACCCACCAATCCAGAGTTTGGCTCGCTCAATTTGGCTGCAGCCCTTCAGTTAGTGGCCTATGAATGGCGCTTGGCTTTGGGGGGATTTCCTGTGGCTTCACCGGCGGGGGAGTCTGGTTTGGCCGATGCTGCACAAGTGGCAGGTTTGTTGGGGCATTTGGAGCAGGCTTTGATTGAGATTGGCTTTCTAGACCCCGAAGCTCCCAAAAAACTCATGCCTCGCTTGAACCAGTTGTTCAATCGGGCTAACTTGACGCCTGAAGAAATCCATATTCTGAGAGGTGTTGCTAAGGCCATGATCGAAACAGCTCAAGCAAAACGCTAGACTTAGCGGATTGAAAAGAAGCTTATGTTTGCACGTTTACATTCCGACATCCAATGCATCCTCGACCGTGATCCTGCTGCGCGCACTTCATGGGAGGTGCTCACGTGCTATCCGGGCTTGCATGCGGTGGTGCTTCACCGCTGGGCTCATGCTTGCTGGCGTGCTGGGTTCAAATGGTTGGGACGTTTCATTTCCAACTTTTCTCGCTGGGTGACGGGCATCGAAATTCATCCGGGGGCCAAGTTGGGCGAACGTGTTTTCTTCGACCACGGCATGGGCATTGTGATTGGTGAAACAGCTGAAATTGGCGATGGTTGCACCATTTATCACGGCGTGACTTTGGGCGGTACATCCCTGTACAAAGGCGAGAAGCGTCATCCCACACTGGGCAAAGATGTCGTGATTGGTGCAGGCGCCAAAGTGCTGGGTGGTTTTACCGTGGGCGACGGTGCCAAAGTAGGCTCCAACGCGGTGGTGACCAAGCCTGTGCCAGCGGGTGCTACAGCGGTAGGAAACCCTGCGCGAATCATTCAAGAAGAAGCCGATGTTCAGCGTGAAGCCAAAGCTTCCAAGATGGGTTTCTCGGCTTATGGTGTGACGCAAAACGACGATCCATTGTCACAAGCCATGCGCGGCTTGATTGACAACGCATCCAGCCAAGAGCATCAAATTGCCATGCTGTGGCAAGCCTTGGAAAAAATGAATGCCAACCAGGGCAATACCCAAGGCATTCAAATGCCGGGCGATGCGGCCAAGCGTGAAACTTTTGAGGCCGAAAAGTTGAACCAGTTGGTGGGCAAATAAGGCCTCTGGCCTTCTGCCCTTGACCTTCTAGTTAGTTTGAGCTTTTAGGCGGGCGAATGGCCGCCTTGGGTCTAAATGCCTTGCAAACTTCATCGTTGGTTTCAAGGTAAGGGCCGCCAATCAAATCAATGCAATAGGGCACGGCTGCGAAAATACCATGCACCACGCTTTGCCCTTGGCTGTCTTTCAAACCTTCCAAAGTTTCGGCAATCGACTTGGGCTGACCCGGTAAGTTGATGATCAAACTTTGCCCGCGAATGACAGCCACTTGGCGAGACAAGATAGCCGTTGGCACAAACTTCAAGCTGATCTGACGCATTTGTTCGCCAAAGCCAGGCATTTCTTTGTCTGCAATGGCCAAGGTGGCCTCGGGAGTGACGTCGCGAATGGCGGGACCTGTGCCGCCTGTGGTCAGCACCAAACTGCAACCTGCATCGACCAACTCAACCAGTGTGGCACTGATGCGTTCTTTTTCGTCGGGAATAAGTCGAGCTTCAAATTGAAGGGGATTTTTGAGGGCTTGCGTGAGCCATGTTTGCAAGGCGGGCAGGCCTTTGTCTTCATAGACGCCTGTGCTGGCGCGGTCACTGATGGAAACGATGCCAATTTTGACGGGGTCGTGAGGCGATGACATGTTGGGATGTGCTGAAAGTTGGGGGTGAGGTCAGTTGTGTTCGTCGAGGCGGTCAGTGTCTGTGCTGTCACTTTGTGCGTTGCCCATTTCAGCGCGCACCAATTGAAAAATTTCACGGTAAGCGCGACTCTGGCGGGGCGCTATGCCTTGTGACACTGTGGCGGCAGACACTGCAGGTGCGTCTTTGCGGGCTTGGCGAATGAGCGCGCGCAATTGTTGACTGTCGGTGCCAGGAAAACTTTGCAACCATTCACCACAAGCATCGTCGTCTTTGATCAGGCGGTCGCGCCATTGTTCGGCCAAATGGAGTTGCAATGTCTCTTGCGCAGAGCCCTGGCTTTGCTCAAGCAGAGCGGCGCGCACACTTTCGACAGCATCCTCGTCCAATTTGCGCATGAGCTTGCCAATGAACTGCATTTGCCGGCGTTTGCCTTCAAAGTTGGTAATGCGTTTGGCTTCGGCCACGGCTTCCACCAGTTTTTCTGGCAAATCCACTTTGGCCATCAGGTCGGCACGCAATGTCAGCAAGCTTTCGCCCAACTTTTGAAGCTCGTCGCTTTCACGCTTTAATTCGGTGCGGCTAGGCTCATCGGTCCCGCCCTTGAGTTCGCGTTTGAGCTCAAGGTCTAACTCGCTGCCTTCGGCAACAAATTGACCTTGAACAAAATAACCTTTTTTGAATTTACGGGACATGTGGGCGCTGAAACCTTTGTAGGGGACGGCAAGTATCATAGCCGTCACTTAGAATTTTAAATAATTGACCGTTTTGAAGAATCCGACCCCCATGACAAAAAAAACCAAGGCATCCACCCAGGCATTGAACGCTCAGGCCAATGATGGCTTTAGCTACAGCCGCAACTATTTCGAGGGATTGGTTGATTCTGCCCTGAAACACGCCAAAAAGATCGGTGCCACCGATGCCGGGGCAGAAGCATCTGAAGGATGTGGCCTCAGTGTCAGTGTGCGCAAAGGCGAACTGGAGACAGTGGAGCGCAATCGCGACAAGTCTTTGGGTGTCACGGTGTATGTGGGTCATCGCCGGGGTAATGCAAGCACTTCCGACTTTTCTGAGGCGGCCATTCAGCAAACGGTGCAGGCTGCCTTTGACATTGCACGATTTACAGCCGAAGACCCTACAGCCGGTTTGCCTGATGAAGAAGACATTGCCAAGGTTCAGCCAGAGCTGGATTTGTTTCACCCTTGGGCCATCAACAGCGAAGAAGCCGCCAAGCTCGCATTGGCCTGCGAAGAAGCGGCCCTCAAAACCAGTCGCCGAATTACCAACAGCGAAGGCGCTGGCGTGTCTGCGCAGCAAAGCCATTTTTTCAGTGCTCATACGCATGGTTTTAGAGGTGGCTATGCCAGTTCAAGGCACAGCATGTCCGTGGCGCCCATTGCTTCATTGCCTGGCAAAAATGCCGAAATGCAGCGCGATGCTTGGTTCACCTCCATGCGTGCAGCCGATCAAATGGCATCGCCTGAGGCTGTGGGTCGGTATGCTGCAGAGCGTGCGCTAAGCCGCCTCGGCAGCCGCAAAATTCCCACAATTGAATGCCCTGTGTTGTTTGAGTCGCCCGTGGCGGCAGGCCTGTTAGGTGGATTCGTTCAGGCCGTCAGCGGTGGTTCTTTGTATCGCAAGACCAGCTTTTTGGTGGACTCGATGGGCAAGCAAGTCTTCCCTAAACACATCGATATTTTGGAAGATCCGCATGTGTTGCGCGGCAAAGGCAGCTCACCCTTTGACGATGAAGGTGTGCGCGGCGCCAAGCGCAAAGTGGTGTCAGGCGGACGCGTCGAGGGCTACTTCTTGAGTACCTATTCCGCTCGCAAGCTGGGCATGAAAACCACCGGCAATGCGGGGGGCTCACACAACTTAGTCATGTCATCCAAACTCACGCGCTCAAGCGACGATTTGAAAGCCATGCTCCAAAAGTTGGGTACAGGTTTGTTTGTGATTGAGCTCATGGGGCAGGGCGTGAATTACGTCACAGGCGACTATTCACGCGGCGCTTCAGGCTTCTGGGTAGAGAACGGTGAGATTGCCTTCCCCGTTCACGAAATCACCATTGCCGGCAATTTGAAAACCATGTTCAAAGGCATCGAAGCCATTGGCGCTGACACCTACAACTACGGCGCCAAAACTTTGGGATCCGTGCTGATCAACCGCATGAAGGTGGCGGGTAGCTGATGCTTGCGCCTGAACTGCTGGCAGCCATGGCCTCTGGCTGCTGGGCTGTTGGCGCTTTGTTCTCTGCCAAAGCATCTACTGAAATGGGTGCATTTGCATTCACGCGCTGGCGTTTGTTTTTTGCCATGTGCATGCTGTGGTTAGCTGCTTTGTATGTGGGGCGTTGGTCCGAGCTCACTCTTGAAAGCATTGCTTGGTTGTCGGTCTCCAGTTGGATAGGAATTTTGATAGGGGACACTGCCTTGTTCGTGTGCATGAACCGACTGGGGCCTCGCAGATCCGGCGTTCTATTTGCCACTCACGCACTTTTCTCTGCACTCTTTGCATGGTTGTTTTTGGGTGAGAGTCTTTGGGGCATGACGCTCATGGGCAGTGGCGTTTTGGTTTCTGGCGTGATGGTGGCCATTGTGTGGGGCCGCCGTGAAGAAGAGACGCATGCCTGGGAAAACACACAAGGGACTCTCATGATGGGGGTTGCTATGGGTTTGTTGGCAGCTTTGGGGCAGGCTGTGGCAACACTCATGATCAAGCCCTTGATGAGCACAGGAATTGACGCGGTGTCGGCTTCAGCAGTCAGAGCCACTGCCAGTTTCTTGGCGCATTTGCTTTTGTTGTGGGCGGGGCTTGGCTTGTCTAAATTGGCAAGTCCCTTGAACTGGAAAACCTTGCTCAACACTGCACTGAGTGCGGCCGTGTCCATGGTGATTGGCATGACCTTGATTTTGCAAGCCTTGAAAACCGGTCAGGCCAACTTGGTCGCCATCTTTTCGTCCATTGCGCCAGTGCTGTTACTGCCCTTGTTGTGGGCTGTCTATCGCAGGCAACCTGCCGCTGGTGCCTGGTGGGGTGGCGCCATGACCGTAGTCGGCAGCGCCATGATCATGAGCTCGAAAATTTAAATGAAGTCAAAATAAATGGGGTCAGATCAATATTAATTTCCAATGAATGGAATGAGTTGGGAAGGGGGGCTGACGATTTCTGGTACTCCAGTATGAGGATGCCCCCCTTCCCAACTCATTCCATTCATTGACCAAATTAATGTTGATCTGACCCCATTTATTTTGACCCCATTTAAAGGGCTAGCCGGCGAGGGCGGCTTTGACGGCGGCTGAGACTTGGCCCATGTCGGCTTTGCCGGCCAGCTGGGTTTTGACGGCGCCCATGACTTTGCCCATGTCGCCAGGGCCTTTGGCGCCCAAGGAGGCAACGATGGCTTGGACGGCGGCAGTGACTTCTTCGGCTGACATGCGGGCTGGCAAGTAGGTTTGCAAAACCAGCATTTCGGCTTTTTCAATGTCGACCAAATCTTGGCGGGCTGCCAATTCAAAAGCGGCAATAGAGTCTTTGCGCTGCTTGACCAGTTTGTCGACGATGGCCACAACGGCTGCATCGTCCAACACCACCCGCTCATCGACTTCTTTTTGTTTCATCGCTGACAACAACAAACGGATGGTGCCTAGGCGCGCTGTGTCCTTGGCGCGCATGGCGTTTTTCATGTCTTCTGTGATTTGGTCTTTGAGGCTCATGGTGTTTCCAAAAAGTGAGATCGAATAAAAAAGCCCGCTTGAGCGTCCTCCAGCGGGCTTTTGCTTGGCCCCTGAGGGCTTCGCAAATTCAAAGGATCAGAAGATGCTTTGAATGAAGCGAACTGACTGCCAAGGCAGATCAGTACATCTTCTTGGGCAACTGCATGCTGCGCACGCGCTTGTAGTGGCGCTTGACGGCGGCCGCTTTTTTGCGCTTTCGTTCTGTGGTGGGTTTTTCATAAAACTCACGGGCACGCAAGTCGGTCAACAGACCGAGTTTTTCAATGGTGCGCTTGAAGCGGCGAAGTGCTACGTCAAACGGCTCGTTTTCTTTC
>JAJTGB010000147.1 GCA_021298995.1 Comamonadaceae bacterium
TCAAATTGAATGGTCGGCGTGGCGGGATTCGAACTCGCGACCCCTTGCACCCCATGCAAGTGCGCTACCAGGCTGCGCTACACGCCGACAAGCTTTAAATTATAGCCCGAGAATCAAGTCAATTTGAGAGTAAATCTCGAATATCCATCAATTCACGGCGGAGCGTGGGCAGGCTGCTGGTGACTTGAAGGCTGGTGGCTCTTTGCGCACTTTCCATGACCATGGAAGAGTTTTCAAGCGCTGCGGAAGGTGCGCCCTCTTCATCAAAATCATCTAACAGTTCATCGTCCAACAAGCCGTTTTCAAGGACATCTTTTTTCAGCCCTTTTTGAGCTTGAGCCAGCTCCTGCATTTTGTTCCGCGCACCACTGATGGTGAAGCCCTGCTCATAAAGCAAATCACGAATTCTGCGAATCATGAGCACTTCGTGGTGCTGATAGTAGCGGCGATTGCCCCGGCGCTTGATGGGCCGAAGTTGCGTGAATTCCTGCTCCCAATAACGAAGCACGTGCGGCTTGACACCACAAAGCTCACCAACCTCACCAATGGTGAAGTAGCGCTTGGCTGGAATAGATGGGAGGGAGTTCTCCATTGGAATCACTAACTTGCTGGGGGAACCTACAAGCTTACTCTAAGCATGGGGGCTTCGTAAAGACCCATTTAACAAAATTTGTGAAATCTAGAAAATTCAAAAATCGAAAAATCAGACATCGGATTTTTCATCGCCTTGAATCACGGCCTTGAGCTTGTGACTGGCGTGGAATGTTGCAACACGCCTTGCTTCGATGGGAATTAACTCACCTGTGCGCGGATTGCGGCCTGGCCTAGGCGCCTTTTCGCGAATTTGAAAATTTCCAAATCCAGAAATTTTGACATCGGTGCCATGGACCAATTGCGTTGCGATCAAGTCAAAGAAAGAATCGACCATGTCTTTGGACTCGCGCTTATTCAAGCCAATTTGTTCAAACAACAAATCTGCCAAATGCGCTTTGGTCAGCGCCGGCGTTTCGAGGCTTTCTACAGAAAAATCCATATCAACTTTCTTGGGCCATCAAGCGCGCAAACGCGCCGAGAGCTTCTTGGACAAATGGTCTAGCACGGCTTTGACTGTGGATTCAATTTGAGTGTCTGTCAATGTGGCCTCATCGCTGTACAAACTTAGCCTCACTGCCAAGCTCTTCTCGACACCGACCGAAGCCTGGGGACGGAAAACGTCAAACAAGACTGCATTGCGAAGTAGCCCTGCGGTGGGCGCTTCATGAACTGCAGCCATCAAATCGGCATGTGTGACTTTCTCAGCCACCACCACAGCAATGTCACGCTCCACTGCTTGGAAGCGCGCCACACCTTGAGCAACCGGAACTTCACGTTGCAACACAGCCTCTAAATCGAGCTCGAAAAGGATGGGAGCTTGCTGCAAATCCCATGACTGCCTCCAGCGGGGATGCAACTCTCCCACATGACCGATCACTTGACCATTCAACTTGACGCTGGCGCAGCGGCCGGGGTGCATGGCTGGGTGTTCTGCAGCTTCAAACTCAGGCTTGGCAGGCGACATCAGCGCTTCAATTTCACCTTTGACATCAAAGAAATCTACATGGCGAACTTTACCGCCCCAAGAAGTCGAGGTCACAGGACCGTATGCCACGGCAGACACTCGCATCGGTTGGCTCAAACCTTCAACTGTGGTGTCGGTGTTTTTGACAGATGCATCGCGCAAGAAAACCCGACCCAATTCAAACACACGCACGCGATCGGCTTTGCGATCAAGATTGAACTTCATCACTTGCAACAACGAGCCCAACAAACTGGTGCGCATGACACTCATCTGGCTGGCAATGGGGTTCAACAATTGAATGGGATTGGGATTGCCCGCCAACTGGTGCTCCCAGCTTTCCTCGACAAAACTGAAGTTGATCGTTTCTTGGTAGCCCAGTGCCGCCAAGCTGCGGCGCACAGCAAACGGTCCGCGCAGACTTTCTTTTCGAATTTTGGCCGTGATCGGAGCCAACGGTGGGTTGGTGGGCAACTGGGTGTACCCCACCATGCGTGCCACTTCTTCAATGAGGTCTTCTTCAATTTCCAAATCGAATCGCCAGCTTGGTGGATTGACTGTGATCAGGCCTTCAGCTTCAGTCACTTCAAAATCCAAACCGCGCAAGGCATCGGCGCACTGTTTTTGTGACAGTGACATGCCGATCACTTTGACCGCACGCGCCACGCGAAGTGTGACAGGCTTGCGAATGGGCATATTGAGTTTTTGATCATCAACGGGGCCAATTTGGGTCGCTGGCGTACCGCAAATGTCAATCACCAATTGGGTGATTCGTTCAATGTGATCGACCGTGCTGTCGGGGTCAACGCCGCGTTCAAAGCGATGGCCGGCATCGGTTGAAAAGTTGTAACGGCGTGAACGACCTGCAATGGCTTTGGGCCACCAAAAAGCAGCTTCAATGTAAATATTCTGGGTGTCATCAGACACTGCGGTAGCGTCACCCCCCATGATGCCTGCCAATGACTCCACTTGTGCGTCGTCTGCAATCACACCTACTTTGTCATCGACAGTGACTGTGTTGCCATTCAAAAGCTTTAAGGACTCCTCAGCACGACCCCAACGAACTTGTAAACCGCCGTGAATTTTGTCAAGGTCAAAAATATGCGAAGGCCGACCCAATTCAAACATCACATAGTTTGAAATATCAACCAATGGACTCACACTGCGTTGGCCACAACGTGCCAAGCGGTCAACCATCCAAGCGGGTGTTTGTGCTTTGGGATTGACGCCCTTCACCACGCGGCCACTAAAGCGACCACACAAATCGGTGGCTTCCACTTTAACTGCCAATCTGTCTTGCACTTGAGCCGTCAATGCCTTGAATACAGGCGCCTTCAAAGGCGTGCTCGTTAGAGCAGAAACTTCACGAGCAATACCATACACACTCAAGCAATGCGCCAAATTGGGCGTGAGTTTGAGTGTGAACAAGGTGTCGTCTAGTTTCAAAAAGGTGCGAATGCTTTGGCCCAAGGGCGCGTCGGCTGGCAACTCAAGCAAACCACCATGATCATCTGCAATCTTCAACTCTTTGGCCGAGCACAACATGCCTTGGCTTTCAACCCCGCGCAACTTGCCAACCTTGATGAGGAAAGGCTTGCCGTCTTCGCCAGGCGGCAACTCGGCACCCACCATGGCGCAAGGAATGCGAATGCCCACGCGGGCATTGGGCGCACCGCAAACGATGTTTAGCAAAGTAGGCTGCCCCACATCCACTTGGCACACACGCAAGCGGTCGGCATTAGGGTGCTGTTCTGCACTTTTAATTTCACCAATGACCACATTGGAAAAAGGTGGCGCTACAGGTTGAAGTTCTTCAACTTCAAGACCCGCCATGGTGAGCGTTTCGGCGAGTTGTTCTGTATTGAGGGGCGGGTTGCAAAACTCACGCAGCCAGGATTCAGGAAATTGCATGGTCTTTTAATTATTGAAATTGACTCAGGAAGCGAATGTCGCCGTCGAAGAACAAGCGCAAATCATTCACGCCATATCGAAGCATGGTGAGACGGTCGGGGCCCATACCGAAAGCAAAGCCAATGAATTTTTCGGGGTCGAGGCCCATGTTTCTAACCACGTTGGGGTGCACTTGACCAGAGCCCGCCACTTCCAACCATCGACCAGACAAAGGACCAGTTTGAAATTGAATGTCAATTTCTGCGCTAGGTTCTGTGAATGGAAAGAAGCTGGGGCGGAAGCGCAAGACCAAGTCGTCGCTCTCAAAAAACGTGCGGCAAAAATCTGTGAACACCACCTTCAAATCTTTGAAGCTCACGTTCTCGCCAATCCACAATCCTTCGCACTGATGAAACATGGGCGAGTGAGTGGCATCGCTGTCAACGCGGTAGGTGCGTCCAGGTGCAATGACGCGAATTTCGGGCATGCCCTGACCTGCTTCCAATTGTGCTTTGTAACGCTTGACGTGTTGCACCGCATGGCGAATTTGCATGGGGCTGGTATGCGTGCGAAGCAGATGACCGCCTTCAACATAGAAGGTGTCGTGCATGGAGCGTGCGGGGTGATCTTCAGGTGTGTTGAGGGCTGTAAAGTTGAACCAGTCGGTTTCAATTTCGGGGCCTTGTGCCACTTCAAAACCCATGGAGCCAAAAATTTGCTCGATGCGCTCTAAGGTGAGTGACACAGGGTGCAGGCCGCCTTGCGTGAGGGGGCGGCCCGGTAATGTGACGTCAAAAGCTTCCGCTTTGAGTTGAACGGCCAACTCGGCATCGGCCAAAGCTTGGCGGCGCGCTGTGAGCGCTGCCTCAATGCCCTGCTTGGCAACATTCACCGCTGCGCCGAAGGTTTTCTTCTCTTCAACGCTCAATGCAGCCATGCCCTTCATCATTTCAGTGATGCGGCCTGACTTGCCCAAATACAGGGCCTTGGCATTCTCAAGATCGGCGGGGGTTTGGGCTTGCGCAAAACTGCTGCGAGCCGCTTCAACCAAACTGTCCAACTCGGTC
>JAJTGB010000024.1 GCA_021298995.1 Comamonadaceae bacterium
ATTCGATTATCATAAGTCCCGTAATGCTGAACTGCAAGAACTCAGCGTTTGGCGGCAGGGTTGGGTTTGAGGGCGAAAAGTATTTCTGCATAGCCTGTCATCCGTTTGGCCGAGGTTTCAAAAACCAAATCTTTTAGCTTGGCACTTGTGTTGCTCGCCATGGCTTTCCCCTCCTCGGGTGAAGTGACGATTAGCAAGGTCGACATCCCTGTCGTTGGTTCGAAATGTAATGACCGTGTCAAGGAGGTCAGTAGTGTTTCGGGGCTACTTCGGTTTCCATCCAATGCCACCGGCAAGTTCCAGCTGTGGTGATTCTTCACAGCAATGCAGGGATCGTAGGGGTAGGTGATTTCTATGCCAGAGCGTTGAACGCAGCGGGTATAGCCACCTTGGAAGTGGACTCTTTTTTACCCCGAGGCGTGCGCCACGGAGGTGAGCGAAATGCTCCGGTTTTATGTGACCGTCTTCAAGATGCATGGGGAGCGCTGGTTTTCCTTGCGAAAGATGCAAGGATCAACTCGCAAAAAATTGGTGTTGCAGGATTTTCTAGCGGAGCCGCTGTTGCGATCATGTCAGGCATGGGTGTCAGGCCGGCTCGTTTGGCTCGCGAAAATACAACTTTGCCGAGAGAGCAAGTTTATGCCGCGCACTTTGCACTCTATCCTGCTTGCGCCAACATCACGGATGACCAGCAACGGATTCGTTCCTGGATTAATCCAGGTCGACCACAGAACTGGGGTGCGACTGGCAGACCCATTCACATCGTGTCGGGTACCAGCGACGATTTTGATTTCAATCCAAAAACGGATTGTTTACGAATGCGCGATGAGTTCCCTGCTATTGCCAGCCAATTGACAGTGCGAATGGTAGACGGCGCGACCCATGCATTTGATTGGCCTAATCCTCCACCGCCTGCTTTCAGTCCTTTTGCCAAGGCCCAAACCGGCGGCATGGTCACCATGCGGTACTCAGCCAAAGAGGCTGCGATCGCTCAAAAGGAAATGGTGGAATATTTTATGAAAAATCTAAATTAAGTCGTGAGCGATTGGATAAATTCAAACCCAACCCTGTCGCCATACGCTCTCGTCGTGCAAATTTCGCCATGAAATTACCTGTGTAGCTTTTGAAAAAACCGCTTCGATTTCTACCAACTCAATTGGGTCCGTTGGCTGTTCAGGTTGAATCACCCGACTCACCAAAAAGTGCTTTTGTTTGGCGATGGGTTTAACCGCAGTCCACTTGGTCAGCAGCAGTTTTTTGGGGTTCAAAGGGTTCATGCGTGAATGCCTTCAGGGCTTGCTTGGTATTTCTCGCGCCACTGCTTGGCCAAGCTCAATCACTGCCATGGCGTAGTAGCTGCTCCAGTTGTAGCGCGTGATGGCATAGAAGTTTTCGGTACCCGCCACATAGCTGGGGGGCTCATTCCCATTGAGCAACTCGATCAAGGCCAATGGCCCTGAGTGCAACAAAGCATCTCCTTCTATCACCGCACCTTTTGACTGAAAGCTGTTGACGCTGAAAGTTGGCAAGATGTCGGGCGCCATGAGTGCATCCATGTCGAGCTGATCACGGTTGAACGTGACGGGATAGTGTGTGGGCATGCCGGTCTGCCATTGAAATGCCTTGAAATAATTGGCGACAGAGCCGATGACATCAGCCGGGTTGTTGAACAAATCAATGTGTTTGTCGCCATCAAAATCGACCGCAAAGTTGACCCAGCTTGATGGCATGAATTGGGGCAATCCCATGGCACCCGCGTAGCTGCCTTTGAGTTTGGTGGGATTGATTTTTTCCTTGGCGGCAATGGCTAAAAACTGCGCCAATTCTTTGGAGAAAAAGGCCTGACGTTCTTTGGCCCTTGGGTGTTCCATGGGGAAGTCAAAGGTCAGGGTGCTCAAGGCGTCTAAGACTCTGAAGTTGCCTGTGTGTTGTCCATAAAAAGTTTCAACGCCAATCACACCCACAATGAGCCATTGCGGCACCCCGTAAGTTTGCTCGGCCTGCAGGAGCAGGGCTTGGTGACGCTGCCAAAACTGAACCCCCGCTTGAATGCGCTTGGGCTCGATAAAGCGGGCTCGGTAGGCTGCCCAATTTTTTTGGCTAACCTGTGCGGGCGGCAATATAAGCTTGGGAATGCTGGGAATTAGTTTGGCTTGAGCCACCTGCGCTTTGACCCACTGGGGGTCTAGCTGATTTTCTTGAGCCATTCGCTCGGCCCAAGCCATGGCATCAGACCTTTGGGCATAGGAAGCAGCCGCAGTTTGAGCCGGCGCCTTGTTTTTTGATTTTGACTTCGATTTTTTGGTGCTTTCAGCAGCCTGAGTGCTAGCTGAAAATAAAAGCGCCATACTGATCAAGATCAAGGACAAATTTCGCATGCCTTGAGTTTAGCCTTTGTATTGGGTGCAGGTGTCGTGATAAGCTGGAATCCTCACAAATTTCCCTTCCTATTTGATCCAACACCCATGGGCGCTACTGGTTATTTCACGCACTCTGATTGCCGCTTGCACGAAATGGGCGCAGGCCACCCCGAGTGCCCTCAGCGCCTAGACGCAATTGAGGATCGCCTGCTTATCACTGGACTTGATCACGCCCTTGAACGCAGAGAGCCTTCTCCTGCCTCTTTGGCCGACATCGAATTGGCGCATGATCGCATGTACGTTGCATCGCTCAGAGGTTTGAGTGAGGCACTGATTGAAGACATGCAAGCGGGAGGGCCTTCGCACACTGCGCTTGACCCCGACACCACCATGAATGCCCATACATGGCATGCTGCTTTGCGCTCGGCTGGCGCTGCTTTGGATGCCACCGACGCCGTGATGGCGGGTGAATTGGAAAACGCTTTCTGCGCCATTCGCCCACCCGGCCACCATGCTTGTCGTGACAAAGCCATGGGTTTTTGTTTTTTCAACAATGTGGCCATTGCTGCCAAATACGCCTTAGAGCGCCACGGCCTTCAACGTGTGGCCATCATTGACTTTGATGTTCACCATGGCAATGGCACGGAAGACATTGTGGCGGGTGATGATCGTATTTTGATGGTCAGTTTTTTTCAGCATCCGTTTTACCCTGAAGGTGGTGTGCGCAAGCACGACGCCAACTTGCTCAATGTGCCTGTACCTGCTTACACCAAGGGCATGGACATTCGGGAATTGATCGAGATGATGTGGGTTCCGCGTTTGGAAGCGCACCGGCCTGAACTCATCTTCATCAGTGCAGGATTTGACGCCCATCGGGAAGATGATTTGGGTCAACTGGGCTTGGTCGAGCAAGACTATGTGTGGATGACCCAGCGCATCAAAGACATTGCGCAAAAATATGCCCATGGCCGTATCGTGAGTTGCTTGGAAGGGGGCTACAACCTCAGCGCTTTATCCCGAAGTGTTGAAGCGCACCTGCGGGTTTTAGCCAATGTTTGAAAAATATTGAAGGAATCAACTTTGACTTCTGCGCCTATCATGATGCACGACCCCGCGCTTTGGTGGTCTCGCATGAATTCTCAAGAAGCTTTGCTAGAACTGGTTTTGTTTTTTGTTTGCATTGCAATGGCATGGCTGGTGGTCTGGGGCGTGCGGCGTGTCACAAGCCAATGGGAATTGTCCGTTTTATTGGGCAAAAAATTGCTCGACGGTGTTTTGTTTCCCGTGCTTTTGCTCGGCATGGTGTTTGTCATGCGGGCAGTTTGGGCGCGATCACATCCGCTCTGGATTTTTGACTTTTTGGTGCCTGTCTGTTTGTCTTTGGCAGGCATTCGATTGGGCGTGAAGGTGTTGCAGGCTACCTTCAAATCTGCCGCGTGGGTCAGGCCCATCGAAACCAGCCTCTCTTGGCTAGCCTGGGCTGCTGTGGTTCTTTGGCTCACAGGTTTGCTGCCGCTGGTGCTTGAAGAGTTAGATCAAATTAAATGGAAAATTGGTGCTTCACATCTTTCCGTCAGAACCCTCATTGAAGGCGGGCTAACGGCAGGTTTGGTCATGTTGCTCACTCTGTGGGTGTCGTCGGCCATCGAAGCCAGGTTGCTCAAGTCTTCATCTGGCAGTGAGCTTTCTCTTCGCAAAGCGATGAGCAATGCTGTCACGTCTTTGATGTTGTTTGTGGGCTTGATGTTGTCTTTGTCGGCTGTGGGAATTGACCTCACGGCACTTTCTGTATTGGGCGGCGCCATTGGTGTGGGTATTGGTTTTGGTTTGCAAAAGTTGGCCTCCAATTACGTCAGTGGGTTTGTCATCTTGGCTGAGCGCAGCATGCGAATTGGCGACAGTGTCAAAGTGGATGGTTTTGAAGGACGCATCTCAGATATCAAGGCACGCTACACCGTCATTCGATCCCCCACTGGGCGGGAATCCATCGTGCCCAATGAAATGCTGATTAACAGCCGTGTTGAAAATTTGTCTTTGGCCGATTCTCGCGTGTTGCAGGCCACCCAAGTCACGGTAGCTTACGGCACGGATGTCAACCTGGTCATGCAACTGCTCACTCAAGCGTGCGAGGAGCAAGCCAAAGTTCTGAAAGACCCAAGGCCATTTGTGACTCTCACCAATTTTGCGGCCGATGGCTTGGAGTTTGGTGCCCACTATTGGGTGGATGAACAGCAGGCGGGATTGTTGACTTTGAAGTCAGAAATCAACATCCGAATATTGCAGCTGCTGCAAGACAAGGGGATTGAAATTCCATTCCCCCAACGCGTCGTTCATACGCTTAACAGGAATTAAAGACGGATATTGAATAAAGAGTTTCACCAACGCTTTGATTCAACTCAGTTTTTTCATCGATGTAAGTTGGCCTTCAATACCGAGGCGCACAAACTGACGGCGGTATTGGCCTCTTGCATCACGCGGCCCATGGTGATGAAGCCGTGAATTTGGCGTTCAAAACAAACGTATTGTGTAGACACACCGGCTTTGGACAAAGCATCGGCATACATCAAACCTTCGTCACGCAAAGGATCAAAACCTGCAGTCATGACAAAAGCCGGTGGCAGGTTTTTGTGACTGTTTGCGAACTGAGGTGATGCGCGCCAATCTTTGGCATCTTCGCGGCGACTCAAATAGTTGTCCGTGTAGTAGGCAATCGACTCTTTGGTGAGCATGTAGTCTTTGCCATTGGCGTGATACGACGGTGTGTCTTGCCACATGATGGTGGCTGGATAAATGAGCAGCTGATAAGCGGGTTGCACTGCAACTTCTGGGTTATCGCGCAGTCCAATGCAGGCGGCCGCAGACAAATTGCCACCCGCACTGTCGCCGCCAATGGCCAAGCGCTGGGGGTCTATCCCTAAGCTTTCTGCGTGTGACACAGTCCAATTGATAGCAGCTAAGGTGTCCTCATAAGCCGCTGGAAATTTGTGTTCGGGGCCCATGCGGTAATCGACAGACACCACCACCACTTCAGCTTCTAGGCACAGACTTCTGCACAGCACGTCGTGCGTGTCAAGATCGCCAATGGTCCAGCCGCCACCGTGCAGGTAAACCAAGCCAGGCAAGTTCTTTTGGGTTTGCGCGGCAGGGGGGTGATAAACCCGCACAGGCACATTCAAGCCATTGGCTGAAGCCACCTTGTCTTCTACTTTGAACACCTCTGGTGCATCAGGCTGTGTGAAGGTGCGGCGAGACCGGTAAGACTCGCGTGCCTCTGCGGGAGTTAGGGTGTAGACGGGAGGCACACCTTTGTCAACCATGAGTTGCATCAGGGCTTGGGCTTGAGGGTCTAGCATGTTCAATCCATCATTGAGGGTAACCAAAGGCTGATGCCAGGGAAGGCCAGCAAAATTCCGAGTGTGATGATCAGCACCAGCACCATGGGCCAGACGCCCCTAAAGATAGCGGCTAGGCCAACTTGGGGTAACAGGGCGTTGAGCACAAAGAGGTTCATGCCGACAGGGGGCGAAATCAGTCCAATTTGAATCACCATTACGATGAGCACACCAAACCAGACAGGGTCAAAACCCAACTGAACAACGATGGGGAAAAACAGCGGTATGGTGAGCAGGACCATGGTCAGCTCTTCCATCACGGTGCCCAACAGCACATAAATCAGCATCATGGCAGCAACGATCATGATGGGCGACAGGCCCAAGCTGGTGATCCAGTCTTTGAGCTCAAATGGCAAGCTGGTGTAGTTGACGAAATTGGCAAAGATCGTGGCGGCAATGAGCAAGGTAAACAGCATGGCCGTGGTTCGAGCTGACTCGACCAAAACCTGCATGAACACTTTCCAGTTCAAAGCTTTGCGCGCCAATGCAAAAATAAAAGCGCCTGTGGCACCCATGCCTGCGCCCTCAGTGGCAGTGAAGAAGCCACCATAAATACCGCCCAGTACCAGCACCACCAACACCAAAACGCCCCAGATGCCACGTACTGCTTTGAAGCGTTCGGACCAACTGAATTTTTCACCGGCCGGTGCGTGTTCGGGATCGTGCCAAGTCATTAAAACGACTGCCAACATCATGAGGGACGCAGTCAAAATACCCGGCAGAACCCCTGCGGCAAACAATTTGCCAATGTGGGTTTCGGTGATGATGCCGTAAATCACAAGGATGGTGGAGGGCGGAATCATGATGCCCAAAGTACCACCCGCTGCGATCACGCCTGTGGACATGGCATCGCTGTAGCCCAGTTTTTTCATGGACGGGTAAGCTACTTTGCCCATGGTGGCGGCAGTGGCAATGGAGGAGCCGCAAATGGCACCAAATCCTGCGCAAGCCGCAATGGTGGCATGGGCCAGTCCGCCTCTGCGGTGACCAATGAAGGTGTAGGCCGCGTGAAAAAGTTCGTGTGCCAAACCAGCGCGCGCCACAAAATTGCCCATCAAGATGAACAGTGGAATGACCGACAAGGTGTAGGCAAAACCTGTTTCGTGCACCACTTGGGCCGTACTGGCCAGTGCTGGCATCCAGCCCCGTGTCAATCCAATTCCGACAACACCTACCAGGCCCATGGAAAAAGCCAAGGGCATGCGCATCAGGGCCAACACGAAGATGGCCAAGAATCCGAGCAAGGCAGCGGTCATACTGTGCCTCCTTCAGAAGCATTGTCTTCTTTGAATACAAAGGCTTTGACTAAATGCACCATGGCAGCAAGACCGCACAGGATGCCCATGCCATAAATGAACGGTGCTTTGGTGATTTTGAGTTGAGCGGTGGTTTCGCCAGTGCTTGCAAACTCGCTACCTGTTTGCCACAGCAAATAAGCCAGACCAAAGAGCAAAGCCGCGCACACAATGTGAATGAGGCCTTGTTGAATTTGACGAACCCATCTGGGCATGATCCCATCGAGGGAGTCGAACAACACGTGCTCGCCCTTGAGAGAGACCAAAGGCAGCGCCGCAAAAATGACCACGACCATCAACAATTCAGTCAGCTCCAAAGAACCGGTAATGGACTGAGACAGAAATTTTCGGCCAGAGACATCAAAAAACGTCAGCACCATGATGGCAAATAGGGCGGCACCCGCAAGCGTGCCGCACAGAATTTCAAGTATTTTTTTCAACTTAGGGCCCATCAAAAAAGCGGTATTTGCGAAAAGGGCAAATACCGCTGATGTACTTCATTTTACTGGGGCTTTATCCCAGGAAAGCTCTGATCATTTTTGCTTTTGCAGCTTGGCGATCTCAGCGCGGAATTCAGACAATGTACCAGATGGGTCTTTCAGACCTTTGGCCTTGGCTGCTTGCGCCCAGTCGCGCTCGAGCTTGCTGACTCGCACAGTGATACCGCTCACAAAACCGCTGTCGGCTTTGATGACCTTCACACCATTTTTTTGCATGTTGGCCAAAGCCTGTTCGTCCACACGGTCCCAGGCTTTGCCAAAGCGCCTTGCCACGGCTTCACCAGACAACTCATCCACCACTTTTTTGTCTTCGGCAGAAAGGCTGTTGTATTTGGCTGGGTTCATCATGAAGACGAAACTGGTGTTGTAAAGACCGCCAGGAATCTGAGTCGCGTGCTTGATGATCTTGTCAATTTTGAAGGAATCTGTGGACTCCGCAGGGAACAAAGTGCCATCCATCACGCCACTTGACAACAGTTCGAAAGATTCAGGCGCAGGTTTGAGCGTGACGTTCATGTCGAGTTGTTTGGAGATTTCATTGACCATACCACCCCCAATGCGGAATTTGAGACCTTGCAGGTCTTCAACGCGGGTAATGGGTTTTTTGGTGTTGAAAATGATGCCAGGGCCGTGTGTGAAATAGCCCAAAATTTTGACGCCTTGGTGCTCAGCTGTGAACTCTGGGTTTTTGCTGGCAATGCGGTTAAAAGCAACTGACAAGGGCTCAGCGCGGTCACCCAAGAAGGGAAATTCGGCCATTTGGGTGAGAACAAATCGGCCAGGCGTGTAACCATGAACGGTAAATGACACATCGACCAAGCCATTTCTAACGGCATCGAAAGTGCCTGGTGCTGGGGTGACAGCGCGGGGCAGGATGTTGCAACGAACGCGATTGGATGTTTTGCTTGCCAGGTCATCGCACCATTCTTTTTGGGACATTGACAGGCCGTGGGTGGGTGGGACCCAGCTTGAGACAGTCAATACCGTTTGCGCTTGTGCCAAACCGCTGAAGCCGGCGAGGGCTGCAGCAGCGACGGTGATCAAAGTTTTTTTCATCTGAGTGCTCCATTAAGTAGGTTGCAAAATACAATCGGAAAGTTGATTTAAAAGGGAAAAATTAATATTAACCTTGATTCACCTACCGATTGGTCGGTGAATTCCCGATGAGGCTAAAAAAATATCCTTATTAAGGTTTTGCAAACCGTTCTAAAATGCGAACGACCGTGCTTTTTAGGGGGGTGAGTGGCCCCCTGCATGAAGAATTGATGCACAATTGACGTTTACGTAACGTCAAAGGCACCGCCGCCTTTCTAGGCGCTTGGATTTTGATATCAATGGAGAGCTTTCATGAAAATTCTGGTTCCCGTCAAAAGGGTTGTCGACTACAACGTGAAGGTGCGCGTCAAATCTGACGGCACAGGCGTAGACATCGCCAACGTCAAAATGAGCATGAACCCCTTTGACGAGATTGCAGTCGAAGAAGCTGTGCGTTTGAAAGAAAAGGGCGTTGCCACGGAGGTCATCGCCGTTTCTTGTGGCGTGACACAGTGCCAAGAAACATTGCGTACTGCCATGGCCATTGGCGCCGATCGCGCCATCTTGGTTGAAACACCTGCCGACTTGGAGTTGCAACCTTTGGCAGTTGCCAAATTGCTCAAAGCCTTGGTCGACAAAGAACAACCGGGTTTGATCATCTTGGGCAAGCAAGCCATTGATGATGATTGCAACCAAACGGGTCAGATGTTGGCTGCATTGGCCGACTTGCCCCAAGCCACTTTTGCATCCAAAGTGGAAGTGTTGGACGGCAAAGCGCAAGTCACTCGCGAAGTAGATGGTGGCTTGGAGGTTCTGTCATTGTCTATACCCGCTGTGATCACCACAGACTTGCGTTTGAACGAACCGCGCTACGTGACCTTGCCCAACATCATGAAGGCCAAGAAAAAACAGCTCGACACTTTCAAGCCGGAAGACTTGGGCGTGGATGTTTCTCCTCGCATCACCACCTTGAAAGTTTCAGAGCCACCCAAGCGCTCTGCAGGTATCAAGGTGCCTGATGTGGCGACGTTGGTTGATAAGTTGAAGAATACAGCGAAGGTAATCTAATCATGACTTCATTGGTTATTGCAGAACACGACAACGCATCCATCAAGGGTGCAACTTTGAACACCGTGACAGCCGCTGTAGCTTGCGGTGGTGATGTGCACGTTTTGGTGGCAGGTCACAATGCTGGCTCAGCCGCCCAAGCAGCTGCACAAATTGCAGGCGTGTCCAAAGTGATCCACGCCGATGCAGAAGGTCTGGCCCATGGTTTGGCTGAAAACGTGGCCGCCCAAGTGCTGGCCATTGCGGGCAACTACACCCACATCTTGTTCCCTGCAACAGCAGCAGGTAAAAATGTGGCACCTCGCGTTGCCGCCAAATTGGACGTGGCGCAATTGAGCGATGTCACTTTGGTTGTTTCCGCCGACACTTTCGAGCGCCCTATTTATGCAGGCAACGCCATTGCCACTGTGCAAAGCAAAGATGCAGTCAAAGTCTTGACCGTACGCACCACAGGTTTTGATGCGGCTGCGGCCACAGGCGGTTCAGCCAGTGTTGAAACTGCTGCTGCCACTGCCGACTCTGGTAAGAGTGCATTCAAGGGCAGCGAAATTGCCAAAAATGATCGCCCAGAACTCACCGCAGCTAAGATCATTGTGTCTGGTGGCCGTGCTTTGGGCAGTGCAGAAAAGTTTGCAGAAGTGATCACGCCCCTGGCAGACAAACTGGGTGCCGCCATGGGTGCCAGCCGCGCAGCAGTGGACGCGGGCTATGCCCCCAACGATTGGCAAGTGGGCCAAACTGGCAAGATTGTGGCGCCACAGTTGTATGTGGCTTGCGGTATCTCAGGCGCCATTCAGCACTTGGCCGGTATGAAAGACAGCAAGGTCATTGTGGCCATCAACAAAGACCCAGAAGCGCCTATTTTCAGCGTGGCCGATTATGGTTTGGAAGCAGACCTGTTTGCGGCCGTACCAGAATTGGTCAACGCGCTTTGAAGCAATTGAATTGATTTGATATGTGAGTTTGAAAGGCATCCGCAGTGGTGCCTTTCTTTTATTCGGAGAAGAAGATGAGTTACGTTGCCCCCCTGAAAGACATGCTTTTCAACATTGAGCACTTGGCTCGCATAGACCAAGTAGCCCAAATGCCAGGTTTTGAAGATGCTGGCTTGGAAACAGCGCAAGCTGTATTGGAAGAATGCGCCAAGTTGAACCAAGACGTGATTGCTCCCCTGAATTGGGAAGGCGACAAAAACCCATCGGCGTTTTCCAATGGTGCAGTGAAAACCACGCCAGGATTTAAAGAGGCATTCAAGCAGTATGGCGAAGGCGGCTGGCAAGGTTTACAGCACCCCACCGATTTTGGCGGACAAGGTTTGCCCAAAACCATTGGTGCGGCTTGCGGCGAAATGCTCAACTCTGCCAACATGAGTTTTGCATTGTGTCCCTTGCTCACAGATGGTGCCATTGAAGCACTGCTGACGGCGGGCTCTGACGATTTGAAAAACATCTACCTGGAGAAGCTCATCTCTGGTGAGTGGACAGGGACCATGAATTTGACTGAGCCCCAAGCCGGCTCTGATTTGGCTTTGGTGCGCACGCGTGCAGAACCCTTGCCCGATGGCACCTACAAAGTGTTTGGCACCAAAATTTACATCACCTACGGTGAACACGACATGGCCGACAACATCGTGCATTTGGTGTTGGCCCGTGTGCAAGGTGCGCCCGAAGGCGTGAAGGGCATCAGCTTGTTTGTGGTGCCCAAGTTCATGGTGAAAGCCGATGGAAGCTTGGGCAATCGAAATGATGTTCACTGTGTGAGCATTGAACACAAAATGGGCATCAAGGCCAGCCCTACAGCCGTGCTGCAATATGGCGACAACGGTGGTGCCACTGGCTTCTTGGTAGGCGAAGAAAACCGCGGCCTCGAGTACATGTTCATCATGATGAACGCTGCGCGTTACGCCGTGGGTGTTCAAGGCATTGCCATTGCAGAGCGTTCTTATCAAAAGGCCGTTCAGTACGCCAAAGACCGTGTGCAAAGCCGACCTGTCGATGGCAGCATGAACACCTCAGCGCCCATCATTCACCACCCTGATGTGAAGCGCATGCTCATGACCATGCGAGCCAGCACAGAGGGATGCCGTGCGTTGGCCACCGTGGCTGCTGCTGCCTATGATGCTGCCCACCACCACCCCGATGCCGAAGTGCGCAAACAAAACGCGCTGTTCTATGAATTCATGGTGCCGCTGGTCAAGGGCTACAGCACCGAGATGAGTTTGGAAGTGACATCGCTTGGCGTACAAGTTCACGGCGGCATGGGCTTCATTGAAGAAACCGGCGCTGCCCAGTACTACCGTGATGCCAAAATTTTGACCATCTATGAAGGCACCACGGCCATTCAAGCCAATGACTTGGTGGGCCGCAAAACCGCACGAGATGGCGGTCAAACTGCCAAGGCATTGGCGGGTCAGGTTGAGCAAACTGAGAAGGAACTCTTGGCCAACGCCAATGCCGATGCACAAGCGGTGGGTCGTCGTCTGAAAGCCGCTCGTTTGGCTTTCTTGGATGTGGTTGATTTTGTAGCAGGCAACACCAAAGCCAACCCGAATGATGTTTTTGCGGGCAGCGTGCCATATTTGATGCTGACGGGCAATTTGATGGCGGGCTGGCAAATGGGTCGTGCCTTGTTGGTGGCTTTGTCGCAAATCGAGCAAGGCAATGACAAAGCATTCATGCATGCCAAGATCACCACTGCGCGTTTCTATGCCGATCATTTGCTCAGCCGTGCTCCAGGTGTGCGCGACAGCATTGTTGAGGGTGCAAAGTGCGTGACAGAGCTGGCGCTAGAAGCTTTCTAAAATCGGCTACTGCTTTTTTACATTCAAATCACTGGAGACTTCATGTCGAAATTACCTGCCGTTTTGGCCAATTTGCCGTTCCCGGTGATTGCATCGCCTTTGTTCATCATCAGCAATCCCAAGTTGGTCATTGAGCAGTGCAAGGCTGGCGTGGTGGGTTCAATGCCTGCTTTGAATGCGCGCCCTGCAGAACAGTTGGAGGAGTGGTTGATTGAAATCACAGAAACATTGGCGGCTTACAACAAAGCCAATCCAGACAAGCCTGCCGCGCCGTTTGCCATCAATCAAATTGTGCACAAAAGCAATGATCGCTTAGAGCACGACATGGCAATGTGTGTGAAGTACAAAGTGCCCATCATCATTACTTCGTTGGGCGCACGCGAAGACATCAACCAAGCAGCACACAGCTACGGCGGCATTGTTTTACACGACATCATCAACAACAAATTTGCGCGCAAAGCAATTGAAAAAGGCGCAGATGGTTTGATCGCTGTCGCAGCGGGTGCCGGTGGGCATGCTGGTGAAAAAAGTCCCTTTGCCTTGATCCAAGAAATTCGCCAGTGGTTTGACGGCCCCATTGCTTTGTCTGGCTCAATTGCCAGTGGCGATGCTGTTTTGGCGGCGCAAGCCATGGGTGCAGACTTTGCTTATATTGGGTCTGCTTTCATTGCAACGCTTGAGGCGCGTGCTGCCGACGACTACAAGCAAGCCATCGTTGATTGCAATTCAGATGACATTGTTTATAGCAATCTGTTCACGGGTGTGCATGGCAATTATTTGGCGCCTTCCATCAAAGCCGCTGGATTAGATCCTGCCAACTTGCCCGTCTCAGATCCTTCGGCCATGAATTTTGGTGGCGATGCCAAAAAAGCGTGGAAAGATATTTGGGGCTGTGGTCAGGGCATTGGTGCCATCGATGCGGTGGTGAGCACGGCCGAGCGCGTTGCCAAAATCAAGACAGAGTACGCAGCTGCCCGCGCTAGATTGTCACTTTAATCTCTGCAGAAATTGTTTTGAAGTCTGAGCGTTCAGAGTTTATTGACCTCTTGAAGGTCTTGGCTTGTGTGCTCATTGTTTGGCACCATTTGGCACTTTACAGCCCTATGGCTGCCAAGTTGGCAGAATGGCTTCCTCAGCTTGAGGGTTTTTTTCGATCTTACGCATTGTGGGCCGTGCAAGTTTTCTTGGTCATTGGCGGGTACTTGACTGCCAAGTCTTTGTGGGCTGCAATGCCTCAGACAAGCGCTGAAATGTTTGCCAAGTTGGGTGCCCGCTACCTGCGATTGGTCATTCCCTTGTTGGCTACTATGAGCGTTGCTGTTGCTGTCACTGCGCTGGTACGACCTTACTTTGATCATTCTTCGCTTTCACAAGAACCAACTGGTTTGCAAGTCATAGCGCATATTTTCTTGCTCCAAGATATTCTGAATTTGGAAGCATTTTCGGCAGGCGTTTGGTATGTTGCCATTGATTTTCAGCTATTTGCAATAGCAATGATTGGCTTATGGCTTGCGCATGTTTGGCAAGGTTTTTCGGGTCAGGGCTCTCTGATTCGCAAGGCCCTGAGCCTTTGGTTGATGCTCACATTGTGTGCCATGTTTGTATGGAACTTGAACCCTTCCGGTGACATGTGGGGGCTCTATTTTTTGGGTTCTTACGGCTTGGGTTTGTGTGTTGGAGCCTGGCGTCAAGCAGATATGAAAATCAACTTTGCAAGTTTGGCTCTGGGGATCATGGTGGTGGGTGCTTTGGCAGCAGCCTATCATCCAAGAAGCAGGTTGATGGTGGCCATAGGTACAGCTGTTTTGTTGTGTTGGTATGAGTCCTATCAAAGCAAACCGATTGAGTTTCTCAAATTGAAATGGATTCAACAGGTCTCCAACGCTTCTTACGCCATTTTTCTCATTCACTTCAGCGTCAGTTTGCTTGTCAGTGCGCTGGTTTTTAATGTTTGGCCAGAAAACACGGCTGCCAATTTGGCTGGCTTGTGTGCTTCATTCGCTTTGTCAATTTGGCTCGGACAGTTACTTCATGAGCAAGTTGAAGTGCCTCAACCCACTTGGAGAAGATGGTTTCAGTGGGTTGGCACTTTGTGCGCAACCTGCACTGGCGTGATCTTGCTCACTTAGACGTGGTCAATTGAGCTTCATTCACTTTGCCTTGAATGTAGGCCAGAGCTGCTTCAACTTGATCAATTAAGATGAGGCAAAGGTCGCCAGCCGATAAGCGTGCCAAGGCAGTATCGATGGCATTGAACTCGCCTTGAATGTCCTGCACATGGGTTGTGCGGGCTGCACCAGCCAAACCTTCTCGAAGCAGTTGGATCACTTCGCCATCAATTCGACCGCGCTGGCAGGCATCTTGGTACAAAATCACTTCGTCAAATGCGGTGCCTAAAATTTGAGTTTGATCGCGAATGTCTTGATCGCGCCGATCGCCGGCACCACTGATGACCACGACACGTTTGTGAGCAGGCATATTGTCTACGGCATGAACCAATGCTTGAATGGCATCGGGGTTGTGGCCGTAGTCGGCAATCAAGGTGGCACCCTTGTAGTCAAAAACATTGAAGCGGCCTGGCACACCTTGAATGTCGCTGATGAATGTTGAAAGACCTTGTGCAATGTTTTCCCATGGCACATTGACCGCCCAAGCTGCCGCCACAGCAGCAATGACGTTTTCGGTTTGAAAACCAATTTGACCTTGGCGCGTAAGCGGCACTTCACTGAGTGGAATGCGGAAAGACTTCTTGCCTTGTTGCGCAACAATGCTGCCATTTTCGGTGTACACCACACGCTTGCCTTGCGCACGGTGAGTAGCCAAAACGGGCTGATGCGGGTCGAGTGCAAAGAAGGTGACATTGCCCGGGCACATATTGGCCATCATGGCAACTTGGGGGTCGGCTGCGTTCAACACAGCCATGCCATCGGGTGCCACATTCAAAACAATGACGCGCTTTAAGACTGACAGGTCTTCTAGGGTGGTGATGTAGTTAAGGCCTAAGTGATCGCCCGAGCCCATGTTGGTGACAATGGCCACTTGGCAGCGATCGAAAGCCAAGCCCTCGCGCAGCAAGCCGCCTCGAGCTGTTTCAAAAACAGCTGCATCGACATCGGGGTGCATCAAGACATTGCGGGCGCTGCGGGGGCCGCTGCAATCGCCATCGTCAATTTGACGACCATTGACGTACACACCATCGGTGTTGGTCATGCCAACTCGCAAATGGTTTGCCTTGAGAAGGTGAGCGGTGAGGCGGACAGTGGTGGTTTTGCCATTGGTGCCGGTCACGGCAATGATGGGAATTCGGCCGTTGTCGCCATTGGGAAACATGTGGTCTATGACTGCTTTGCCAACATTGCGGCCTTTGCCAAAGGAAGGGCTAATGTGCATGCGCAGGCCAGGTGCTGCATTGACTTCGACGACGCCGCCGTTTTGTTCTTCAAGGGGTTTTAAAACAGATTCGCAAACGACATCAACACCACAAATATCAACGCCCACCATTTGGGCTGCGGCCACAACGCGTGCAGCCACCTCGGCGTGAACATCGTCAGTGACATCGGTGGCCGTTCCGCCTGTGGACAGATTGGCGTTGTTGCGCAAGATCACGCGCCGGCCTTTTTCTGGCACAGAGTTGGGCTCTAGATCTTGTAGCTTAAGACGTCCGATGGCAATGTCGTCGAACTTAATTTTGGTGAGTGATGTGGAGTGACCATCGCCACGTCGTGGATCGGTATTGACTTTGTCGACCAACTCTTTCACGGTGTGGGTGCCATCGCCCACCACCAAAGGGGGTTCGCGCCTGGCGGCAGCAACCAATTTGTTGCCCACCACCAACAAGCGGTAGTCGCTACCTGGCAGGAATTTTTCGACCAAGACTTCGCCATAGCGAGCTGCTGTTTCGTAAGCTTGATTGAACAAGTCGCGTTCAACGATGTTGACGGTGACGCCTTTGCCCTGATTGCCATCTTGGGGTTTGACCACCACGGGCAGCCCAATGTTTTGGGCAATCTGCCATGCGTCTTCTAAATCTTTGGCGGGTCTGCCAATGGGGACAGGCACACCGGCAGCCAACAACAAAGACTTTGTGAGGTCTTTGTCTTGGGCAATCGATTCAGCAATGGCGCTGGTTGTATCTGTTTCTGCGGCTTGAATGCGGCGCTGTTTGCTGCCCCAGCCAAACTGAACCATGCTGCCCTCAGTGAGACGGCGGTAGGGTATGCCTTTTAAGACTGCTGCGTCGACGATGGAGCCCGTGGAAGGCCCGAGCCGGACATCCTCATCCAAGTCTCGAAGTTCGCTCAGAGCATGATTCAAATCGAAAGTGGTTTGTAGCTTGACAGCCTGACACAGCTTCTCTGCCCAACTCAGCGCCAATCTGCCAACATCTTCTTCGGTGTATTGAACAACTACTTGGTAGATACCATCTTCTTCAGTGGCTGTCGTTCGACTGAAAGTGACCTGACAGCCTGCTTGATTTTGCAAACTCAGGGTAATTTTTTCAAGGGCATGGGCCATGCTGGCGGGCTCACCGGGCCTCGAGCCCTCGAGGGGGCCGACGGCTGGGAAAATTCGCCTCAATTGCTTTTCGAACTCATTGCCCGGCATCATGGCCCGTTCTTGGGGCTCGCAGCTCACAATGGCCTCAATGCTGGTTTGGCGACTCCATAAATTGGGGCCTCGCAAAGCTCGAATTCTAGAAACTTCCATGAAACTGTGTCCTGGTTGAAGCGGGTCGTGAAGTTTTGGGTTGGCGCTCGGTGAGCTTTTCAGTGAGCTGCTCAGTGAGCGCCCGGACTCTGACCAAAACTTTTGATGCCAGCTCGAATGAGGTCTGTTTGAATGCCCAAGGCCCATGCGCTTGCACAGGCTGCCAACACTTCAATGCAATTGAGGTGTTGGTTTTTGAACAACTTGTCAATGGCGGGTAGCTGGCGGTTCAGGGCTTCTATTTCTTGAGGACCTTGGGCCAATACCAAATGATTTTTACGCCAGAAAACAACACGGCCATTCTCGCTGCGGTGTTGAACAATTCGCGGATGATCTTCAGAGCTTGCAAAGTAGGTGACCTCGCCATCGCAATATTGGGCCAGGTTGGCAACCTCATCGTCTTCCGCATTGAGCACAGCCATCATCTGTTCGTCGCTTTGAATGTACAGATCCTCTAGGCCTGCTGCTTTGGGCATGGAAGTGATCACGCCGACTTGGCAACGGTCGTAGGGCAGGCCCTCGGCCAATAAATGTCTGGCAGTGGTTTCAAAGACCGCAGCCTGAACCGACCTGTTGATGAGAAGCCGTTGGGCTGACTCCCACGCCATGCCGCTTTGTGCTTGCAAGCAGCGTTGACCCAAAAACAATCCTTTGGCCGAGGAGAGGCCCGTTTGAAGGCCTTGCAGATGCAGCAGCCATGCAATGAGGTGGCTGGTGCCGGTGGTGTTTTCTTGTCCAATGATGCCAACCACTGGTATGCGGGGCTCAGAATTTTCGTCAAACAAATGCGCTGCAATGGCTTGGCCTACTGGACGAGGTGAGCCAGAAGCAGG
>JAJTGB010000148.1 GCA_021298995.1 Comamonadaceae bacterium
ATGTTCATGGGGCAGGCGCTTCGAATGCCGGCAAAGCCACTGTGCATTTCGGCGCAGATGCTGCGGGCTCTGGCGCGCTCGGCCACTTTGCTTGGCCAGAGTTGTTTGTTGGGAAATTTTTCGGCAGCGTACTCTGCAATGGACAGTGTGTCCCATACGGCCAAGTCGCCATCGACCAAGACGGGTACTTTGCCCACAGGGTTGATGTCTTTCAGGGTTTGCTTGAACTTGGATTGAGCATCAAAACCATCAAAGCGCACCATGACTTCTTCAAAATCAATGCCCGCTTGTTTAAGCATGACCCAAGGGCGCATGGACCATGAAGAATAATTTTTGTTGGCAATGTAGAGCTTCATGGACGTCCTTTGGCACGCAATGCGTTCAGTTTAGTACATGGATCGCGTTGCCCCAAGTAGGTGGGCGCGATGCTGCTCACTGCAGCGCCATGAATGCCCAAGTCTTGCAAGCCCAGTGCCTGAGCAGAGGCCACGTTGTCTACTTTCATGGAGTCGAGATTGTCGCGGCTCATGAGCGGCTGACCGGGTGCCAACTCCATCAGAAATGCTTGTACCCTGGCCAGCGCGCGCGGTATGCCAAACACCCAACGGCCTTGGCCGTTTTGGATACCGGCCCATTGGCCAGATTTTTGAACCAATTGCTGCAGCGTGAAAACTTCGGGCCCACAAAGCTCATAGGTTTTGCCAGCGGTGTCTGCATGCATCACACAGTGCGCCACTGCGCTGGCCACATCTTCCACCCACACCGCTTGAAAACGGGTGTTGGCGCCGGCCAGCGGCACTACGGGTGTCAGTTGTTGCAGTTTGGCAAACAGGTTGAGAAATTTGTCTTCCACACCAAAAATAACGCTGGGCTGCAGCACCGTGAGCGCAAGCCCTGCTTGTTTTAGAACTTCTTCACCACGCGCTTTGCTGCGCTGGTAATGCGATGGGCCCTGCAAGCTGGCGCCCAGCGCACTGATGTGAATGAGCCTGCGCAAACCGCTGGCCTGGCATGCATTGGCAATGATCTGCGGCAACTGCACATGGGCTTTGTCAAAGGCCGCTTCAGAGCCATGCAAAATGGCAATGAGGTTGATGAGCACATCGTGTTTTGCCATTTGCGCTGTGAGAAATTCAGGCTGGTACACATCGCCTTCAATCACTCTCACATGCGGCAAACTTTGAATGGCGCTGGCTTGGCTGGCGCGGCGTGTGATCACGGTGATGCTGCAGCCCATGCGATTGAGCTTTTCACACACATGGCGGCCCACAAAACCGGTGCCACCCAAAACCAGTATGCGTTTTGAAGAAAGAGTCATGACAATCCTTGAATGGCTTGAAGCATGGCTTCACGCGCTTGAGAAATGATTTGTTCGCGCCACGCATCGGTGTCGGTGTAGAAGGCGTTCAGAATTTGAGCTTTGATACTTTGCCGCAATTCAGCGGAGGCTTCGGGGTGAATGTGCAGCCAATGATCGGCTCTGAGGGCCATCAGCATGTCGTTCATGGGCAAGGTGCCATATTCCAACGCAATGCCGGTGTGCTCGGCTTGTGGGCATTCGTCTTGCACCGACATCCACATGAGGCCTGTGAGAAAAGCGGACGACGACGTCCCGTCGTAAATAGACGTGATATTGCCCCACCACTGGCGTGCGCGTGCAATGGCTGCCGCATCGTTGGCGCCAGCATAAATGCGCTCTCCCACGCCACTGGGGCCGAGGCCGGTGTGCAAATCTATCCAGGCCATTTTTTGGGCCGAGCCGCCATGCTGCTTGAGCACTTTGCGAATGGTTTGATTGCTCCACGTGGGGGCTTGGCCGCCATAAAACAAGCCTTGTGGGTGGTGGTGTTGGCCCTGCGAAACAGCGGCTTGAAGTTTGGACATGCCGTGTTGGGCAATGTATTGCGCCGTGGCTTGTTGGTTGGCGGCGTTGGGTGGCCATTGCTCGGGCAACAACAAATCTTGCACTTCTTTGTAAGCGGTGTTGTCGGGCAATGGCTTGCTGAAGTCGTGAAAGTTGCGATTGAGGTCGACATTTTCTTGGGTGACGCGTCGCACATGCGAAAAACCATGGGGGTTCAAGGCGTGCACATACACCACCGCCACACCACTTTGGGCTACGGCTTGGCGCCAATCTGAATTTCGAAGCGCATCAATTTGAACGCCACTGCCGCAATAACCTTCAACACCATGGCAAGCGCTGCTGACCAGCAAAACATGCTGGGCATTGAGAGGGCCTTCGCGCACCACGTCCATGGCCAATTCTTCGCCATCGCGGCCTTTTTCGGGGTGCACATGAGATGCCACTTGAAGCCCTGCTTGCTGCGCGGCGCTCAAAAACTTTTGCCGGGCTTCGGCGTAGCTTTTGGAAAATGCGGTGTGAATGTTGTTCATGAAAGTTCCAAATGAATGAAGCCCCGAAGGGCTTCATGGTGCTGCGACAAAAGTGCGCGCTGCCAAATTAAGTTTGCGTGGGGTTGGCCAGCCATTGCGTTGCCAATTCCACCCAGTAGGTGCCGCCCAAAGGAATCAGGTCGTCATTGAAGTCGTAGCTTGGATTGTGCAACATGCAGGGGCCTGCGCCGTGGCCCATTTCGCGGTGCGAGCCATCGCCATTGGCAATGAAGACATAGGCGCCGGGCTTGGCTTGCAGCATGAAGGAGAAATCTTCGGCACCCATGGTGGGTTCTTGCGTCATCACGTTGTCTTTGCCCACAATGCCTTCCATCACTTGGCGTGCAAAGTTGGCCTCGGCCGCGCTGTTGATGGTGGGCGGGTAGTTGCGGTTGAAGTGAAATTCGGGCTTGGCATCGAAAGCCGCACACAGGTTTTCTGTGATTTGCTTCATGCGGTTTTCAATGAGGTCGAGCACTTCAATGCTGAAAGTGCGCACGGTGCCTTGAATGACACAGAAGTCGGGCACCACGTTGGTGGCTTCGCCGGCGTTGATCATGGTGACCGAAATAACGCCAGCATCGACTGGCTTTTTGTTCCGGGTAATGATGGTTTGAAAAGCCTGAACCAATTGGCAAGCCACAGGCACAGGGTCAACACCGTTGTGGGGCAGCGCTGCGTGGCTGCCTTTGCCGCGAATGGTAATTTTGAATTCGTTGCTGGACGCCATGACAGGCCCGGGGCTGACTGCAAAGGTGCCCACTTGAGCGCCTGGCCAGTTGTGCATGCCAAACACGGCTTGCATGGGGAACTTGTCGAACATGCCGTCTTTGATCATTTCACGGGCACCGCCGCCGCCTTCTTCGGCAGGTTGGAAAATGAGGTACACGGTGCCATCAAAATCGCGGTTTTTGGAGAAGTGCTTGGCAGCCGCCAACAACATGGCCGTGTGGCCATCGTGACCGCACGCGTGCATTTTGCCGGCGTGCTTGCTGGCGTGCGCAAAGGTGTTGAACTCTTGCATGGGCAAGGCGTCCATGTCGGCTCTAAGGCCCACACCTCGGCCGCAAGCACCGCCATCACGGCCGTGCACAATGCCTATGACGCCAGTGGTGCCCATGCCGCGGTGAATGGGGATGCCCCAGTCTGTGAGCTGCTTGGCCACCACATCGGCGGTGCGAACTTCTTTGAAGCACAGCTCGGGGTGGGCGTGGATGTCTTTTCGAATGGCCGCAATGCTGGCCGCGTCTGTGAGAATGGAGTCGATGATTTTCATAACAACAGTCTAGCGAGACTCGTGCCATTGCGCTAGAAGCTTTTTGCAATTTGGGGACATTGGGCTTTAGGGTTATCCCCAAAAATGTCCCTCTTAGAATGAAGCCATGACAAATACTGTGCTTGAAAAAAATGCCGTGGTGCGTGGTTTGTGCCCGCACGACTGCCCTGACACCTGTGCCTTGCTCACCACGGTGGAAAATGGCCGCGCCGTGAAGGTGCAGGGCAACCCTGACCACAAACACACCCAAGGGGTGTTGTGCACCAAAGTGTCGCGCTATACCGAGCGAACCTACAGCCCCGAGCGCTTGATGTTTCCTCTCAAACGCTCTGGCCCCAAGGGCTCGGGGCAGTTTGTGCGCGTTTCTTGGGAGGAGGCCATTGCCGACATTGCAGCCAAGCTTAAGGTGGTGGCGGCCGATCAAGCAGAGGCCATCTTGCCTTACAGCTACGCCGGCACCATGGGCTGGGTTCAGGGTGAGGCCATGGCCTCGCGTTTTTTCCACAAACTGGGCGCCTCTTTGCTAGACCGCACCATTTGTGCCTCTGCCGGAGGCGAGGGCCTGGTTTACACATTGGGCGGCAAGTTTGGCATGCAAACTGAGTTCTTCTCGGAGTCCAACCTGATTGTGATTTGGGGCAGCAACTCAATTTCTAGCAATGTGCACTTTTGGCGCCGGGCCCAAGAGGCCAAACGCCAGGGCGCCAAACTGATCTGCATCGACCCCCGCCACAGCGAAACCGCTGAAAAATGCCATGTGCATTTGCCCATCAAACC
>JAJTGB010000149.1 GCA_021298995.1 Comamonadaceae bacterium
AAAGCAAACCGTTCTTCGCCATAGTCACGCACAACCTCCGTGATCTGATCCACGCTGGCAGAGGCCAGCCACTCGGCCACACTCTGACCGCGCGTGGTGTCCATGCGCATGTCTCAAGGGCCATCGAAACGAAAAGAAAAACCCCTGTCGGGGTTGTCAATTTGGGGGGAGCTGATTCCCAGGTCCATCAACACGCCTGCAATGCCGCCGAGTGGTAATTCGCCTAGGTGCCGAAAGCCTTCATGCCGAATCGAAAACCGAGCATCTGTGATTTGCGCAGCTTCTGCAATGGCTTCGACATCTTTGTCAAAGGCAATCAACTGCGCACCCGCTGGGAGGCGCGACAAAATCAAACGCGAGTGGCCGCCACGGCCAAAGGTGGCATCGACATACACATTTTGTTGGGCGGCTTCGCCTGCATCGGCGATCAATGCATCTACTGCCTCAGTGAGCAATACGGTGGTGTGTTGCCAGGTCGATGTGGTCACGCAAGCCTCAGAACGTAAAGTCCTTGAAGACATCGGGCATGTCGCCCTGCATGGCCTTGGCCTCTTGGGTGTCGTAGGCCGTTTTGTCCCACAACTCAAAGTGGTTGCCCATGCCAAGCAAAATGGTGTCTTTGGCGATGCCAGCGGCGGCGCGCAGTTCGGGCGAAATGAGAACGCGGCCCGTGCCATCCATCTCCACATCCATGGCATTGCCCAAGAAAATACGCTTCCACCACTGCGCTTCCATAGGCAGCTGCGCAATGCGCTCACGGAACCGCTCCCACTCCGTGCGCGGGAACATCATCAAGCAACCATGAGGGTGTTTCGTGATGGTGAGCTGGCCACCTGCTGTGGCGCTCAAAACCTCGCGGTGACGCGTTGGCACCGACAGGCGGCCTTTGGCGTCCAAACTCAACGAAGATGCACCTTGAAACACTTGATTCTCAATTCCTGTAGACAACATGTGCAATCTGGGCATTTCTCCCACTTAATTGCACTTTTTTGCACTGTATCAGGAATTCACGCACCCACAAGGGGGCTATTCAAGTTTTTTTCAATGAAATCAAGGGCTTAGAACACACTTTCAATGAGAAATTGGGAGAAAAAATCCTTGAAAATTAGGCACTTAGAAGTTTGTCTGCAAGTAACTTCTGAGACATTTTAATTGTGAAAAAAATTTGACATTCTTTTCAAATAATTTTTGAGACAAGTCACTTTGTTCTGACGGATGAAAAAAAGGCTCCTGGTGGAGCCTTTTGGAAGTTTCAAAAAAACCAAATTAATCGCCAAACATTTTTTGCTTCAGTTCGCGGCGTTGCTGCGCTTCCAAAGACAAATTGGCAGTGGGTCGAGCCAACAAACGACCCACCCCAATGGGCTCGCCCGTTTCATCGCAATAGCCATAGTCGCCCGCATCAATGCGTTGAATAGACTGCTCAATCTTTTTCAGCAACTTGCGCTCGCGGTCACGGGTGCGCAACTCCAAAGCATGCTCTTCCTCAATGGTGGCGCGGTCTGCAGGGTCGGGTACCACCACGGTGTCCTCGCGCAAATGCTCGGTGGTTTCACCTGCATTGGCCAAAATGCCTTGCTTGAGTTGCACCAACTTCAGACGGAAAAATGCCAGCTGCGCGTCGTTCATGTAGTCGTTGTCGGACATGGCCATGACTTCTGCATCGGTCAGCTGATCGGGTTTTTTGGTTTTCCAATTGTTGGCCAATTTGGGGTCTTTTTTGACGGCAACAAAAGGAGGCGGAGTCAGGACTTGTGTGGGCATGTTTTGCAGGTAACTGGCTTTTGCAGCCGTGGAGGCCACCGATTGAGCCATCGATGGCACTGTAATTTGGGCAAGTCGGGCAGACGGGCGAACAGCACGCGCAGGCACATCACCCGAGGCAACGGGCGCAGCGACGACAGGTGCGGCTACGACTGCGGGTGTTTTGTCAGCCTTGGCGGGCTTTTCAGCTTTAACCGGTTTTTCTGCCTTGGCAGGCTTTTCTGCTTTGACAGGCTTCTCGGCCGCTTTGGGCGTTGCTTTCACCGGAGTTTTAGTAACGGCTTGGGCTGCAGGCTTTGAGGCCGGCTTGGCAACAGCTGGGGCCTTGACGGCTGGTTTGGCTGTTGGTTTTGCAATGGGCTTAGCAATGGATTTAGGGGCAGCTTTAGGGGCTACTTTAACGGCGGCTTTAGGAGCAGCTTTGGCTTTAGAAACAGGTTTAGCTGCCGCTTTGGCGACTGGCTTAGCGACTGGCTTGACCACCGGCTTGGCGACGGCCTTCACTGGCTTTGCCGCTGCTTTTTTCACAACAGCTTTGGGAGCCGGCTTAGTTGTAGGCTTAGTTGTAGGCTTAGTTGTAGGCTTAGTTGCAGGCTTAGTTGCAGGCTTGGTTGCAGGCTTGGTTGCCGATTTGGGTACAGGTTTAGAGGCCGTTTTTTTGACCGGCGCAGGTTTGCTCAGTTTTTTAACGGCTGCGGCCGGCTTGGCTTTGGCAGTCGGTTTGACACTGGCTGGCGAACTTGTTTTTTTCACTGTAGTTTTTGAGCTCGTTTTAAGGGGCTTTTTCACGTCCTGTCTCCTAGCCGTGGCGGCTTACATACCCTCAGGCATTACCCAGAGCATCAGCCATTTGCAAATGAATTGTGGTCATCGGTTCATTTGCGTCAAAACCCATATTTTTCGACCTTCTGGGCGCATCAGAGCCCCAATTAAGGGACCCCGTCAGGGCGCAGATTGTAGCGACTGAACGGCCTCAAAACGCTTTCTTCAAAACTAAACCAAACATTGCTCCAAGCCCTGCAACAAAATATCCTTGGGCAGGTCTATGCCGATAAACACCATTTTGCTCACTTTGGCCTCGTTTTCACCCCAAACAGGGCCTAAATCACTGCCCATGAGCTGGTGAACACCCTGAAAGATCACCTTTCTTTCAGTGCCTTTCATATTCAATACACCCTTGTATCGGAGCATCCGGGGGCCATAAACATTCACGATGGCGCCCAAAAAGTCTTCCAATTTGGCTGGATCAAAGGCTTTGTCAGACCGAAAGACAAAACTCTTCACATCATCGTCAAAGTGATGGTGGTGGCCATGCCCCTCCCCTTTGTGCGAGGGGTGATCGCAATGCTCACCGTGCGCATGGTCGTGGTCATGCTTGTGTTGCTCATGGCCATGATTCGCATGGTTATCGTGGCCATGGTCGTGCCCATGATCGTGGCCGCAGTGCTCATCATGCACATGCGGCTCATCTTCTTTCAAAAAGTCGGGGTCAATGTCGAGCTTGGCATTCAAATTGAAGCCACGCAAATCAAAAACTTCTGCCAACGACACCTCACCAAAATGCACCACCTTCTGTGGCGCGCGAGGATTCATGTGAGCCAAGCGGTGCTGCAGCGCTTCAAGCTCAGGCTTGGACACCAAATCGGCCTTGCTGATGAAAATTTGATCCGCAAAACCCACCTGCCGACGCGCCTCTTGCCGATCGTTGAGTTGCTGCGCAGCATGCTTGGCATCCACCAAAGTGAGAATGGAATCGAGCAAAAAGCTCTCCGCAATTTCATCGTCCATGAAAAAAGTTTGCGCTACTGGGCCAGGATCGGCCAAACCCGTGGTTTCAATCACCACCCGATCAAAATCAAGCTCACCCTTGCGCTTCTGAGCCGCCAGCGTTTGCAAAGTGGTCCGCAAATCTTCCCGAATGGTGCAGCAAATACACCCATTGCTCATCTGAATAATTTGCTCATTGGTGTCCGACACCAAAATGTCGTTGTCAATGTTCTCCTCACCAAACTCATTCTCAATGATGGCAATCTTCTGACCATGCGCCTCAGTCAAAACTCGCTTTAGCAGCGTCGTTTTACCGGACCCCAAAAAGCCAGTGAGGATGGTTGCAGGAATCAAAGCCATGGAAACACTCCAAAAAAGACAAAACAACAGAGCCCTGAAGTGTACCCACCCCCGAAATAAATAGTCCGGGCAAGGATGACTTGTGCGGGCAACGATTTCTGGTACCCCAGTATGAGGCGCCCGCACAAGTCATCCTTGCCCAGCGAGAAAAGTGCATTTAAAGCTTCTTAACCACCACAAGCCCCTTGAGGTACTCCCCTTCAGGAAAATAAACAGTCATAGGATGATCCGGCGTCCCCTGCAAACGCTCACTGATATACCCATCCACCCCCGCATCCGTGCCCGCAGAAGCCACAATCTTGTGAAACAAATCGGCACTGATTCCACCCGAGCAAGAATAGGTAAACAAAGCATTCACATCCGCATCCATGAATGTGGTGCGCGACAACTCAAAACCATTCAGCAACACATTGGCCTGGGCCTTTTCAATCGCAGGTCCCGAAGAATCAATGGAAGTGACATGCGCGGCACCCCCCGCCAAAGCCGCCACACTGAAACCACCCGTGTAGCAATAACAATTGAGCACACGCTGAAACTTCCGAAACAGCGTGTGTTGGTAAAAGCGGTATCGGCTATCGCGCTGATCTAAATAAAAACCTGTTTTGTGTCCCTCTGCAATGTTCAGCAACAGATGCCACTGATGCTCTTGCAAAGTGATTTCGGTGGGGCCCTCACCTCGCAACCAACCTGTCACCTCGGGCAAGCCCTCCAGTGATCGCACATTGGCATCTGAACGCTCATAGAGCTTTTTCAAACCAGTGGCCTTGAGCAAAGCATCGGCCATCACTTGCTTGAAGCGCTCCGTGCCGCACGAGCTGAACTGCGCCACCAAAGTATCGTCATAACGGTCTACCACCAAGCCAGGCAAACCATCAGACTCGCCGTGCACCAAGCGCATGCCATTGCTTTGAATGTCAAACAAACTGCGGGCTTGCACTGATTTGAAAATCAGCCCTTCGATGAAGGCGACATCAATGCGCTGCGTTTCATCAAAACTCCAAACCCGTGCGCGAATGCGCGACGTGGGGCTGAATGCTGCCCACGCCAAAAACACACCTTCGTGTGACTCCACACGCACAGTTTCGCCGGCATCGGCACTGCCCTTGGCGATGGCCGATTCAAAAATCCAGGGATGTTGACGTTGCAAAGAGCGTTCTTTGCCAGCTTTGAGTCGAATCGTTTTCATGTTGACATTGTCCCACTCAGTGAGGCCCGCAAAATCTGCGGTCACTGGCGATTATTTTTTCTCTGAGTTGCCAGCGCCGCGCTTGGCCCTGGGGTGGGCCGCATCGTATGCCTTGGCCAAGTGCTGAAAATCCAAGCGCGTGTACACCTGCGTGGTGCTGATGTTGGCGTGACCCAACAACTCTTGCACCGCGCGCAAATCACTGCTCGACTGCAACACATGGCTGGCAAAAGAGTGCCGCAACATGTGGGGATGCACTGGCGTGGCCAGCCCAGCCAACAAACTGCGCCGCTTCAAGCGTTGCCACACCGATTGCGCCGTCAGGCGTGTGCCGTGTTTCCCTGGAAACAGCGCCAGCGCAGCATCCGACAAGCCCGGCACAGATTGCGTCATCATGCCAGTGGCTTGGCTGCGCATAGGCAACCATGTTTCCAGCGCCTTGATGGCTGACTGGCCAAGCGGCACCGTTCTGCGTTTACCGCCCTTGCCTTGCACCATCACCTCGGCGCCTTGCAAGTCAATCCAGCCCCGCCCTTTTTTGGAAGCCTCCGTGCTGGCCACCACATCCAAACCCGTGAGCTCGGCCACCCGCAAACCACAGCCGTACAACAACTCCACCATGGCGGCGTCGCGGGCTTCTAGCCAAGGGTCGTCGGCTTCTTCCGAGTGCTCGGCCAACTGCACGGCCTCGTCCACGCCCAATGCTTTGGGCAAAGGCTTTGAAACTTTGGGAGCGCGAACACCTTCGACAGGATTGTGGGCAATGAGACTTTCGCGGGCCATCCAGTGGTAGAAGCCGCGCCAGCCCGACAAAATCAGGGCAATGCCGCGTCCCGTGCGGCCGCCGCTGTGCATTTGGGCCACCCACCGGCGCACATGCATGGTTTGCACCTGCGCCAAATCCACTTGGGCGGTCTGCGCTAAATCAGAGAGTTTTTGAAGATCTAGCGCATACAGCGTTGAGGTTCGCTCGGCCAAGCGTTTTTCAAAACGCACATGATTGAGGTACCGCGCAACGCGCTCATCCATGGCGAAAGCCTTAGCCCTTGGCTGGCAACAAAGCAGACAATGCCGCGCTGCAAAGCTCTGCCAAGTGCTCTAAAAAATCGGTGCCCATGCCGCTGTGATAACGCTGTGCATCGGGCGACGCCAACACCAACAAACCAAATGGGGCTTGTTCCTTGCTCAAGCGCAGGGGCAACAAAGCCACTGACGCCGCTTGGGCTGGCTCTTGCAACCATTGAACGGCCTCAACGCCAGAGCTTGCGCCCACAAATGGCGCGGCATAACTGGCGGCCGCTTGCCGCACTTCTTCACTGACCGCTTGCGCGTAAGGTGCATCGGCAAAGACATCGGCCACCCCCCACAAACGCACAGCCACCTGCGGCACCTGAAATCGAACTTCAATGTTTTTCAGGGCAGAAGGAACACGCTCAGAAGCTGGCGTTTGCAACAACTCACAAGCCCATTTTTGAAGCTTTTCTGTGATGATCATGTTCTCGTTGCCATGGCGAATCATGTCCATGATGCGCATTTCCAAAGCGCGAATTTTGTCGCGCAGCATCTGGGCTTGGCGTTCTTGCAAACTCACTGAACGGTGGTTGTCTGGGCTCATCAAATGAACCGATGACAACAATTGCGCATGGCGCTCAAAAAAATCAGGTGTGTTGGCCAAGAAATCAGCGATGTCATCTTCGGTGATGGGGTTCATCGGATTGATGGAAGTGGTAGTCATGCCTGTCTTTCTGATCAAGGTAATTCGGGAACGTCAATTTCGCCTTCAAACACCGAGGTGGCTGGGCCGGTCATCAGCACAGGCTGAGACACATCTTTCAAAGCGCCGCCCTGCCATTCAATGGTGAGCACGCCGCCGTGCGTTTGCACATCGACGATGGGGTTGAGCAAGCCCATGCGAATGCCTGCCACCACCGCTGCGCAAGCGCCCGTGCCGCAAGCCAAGGTTTCGCCGGCACCGCGTTCAAACACACGCAATCGAACCTGGTTGCGGCTCAAAACCTGCATGAAGCCAGCATTCACACGGTTGGGAAAGGCGCTGTGGTTTTCAATCAAGGGGCCAAGGGTGAGGACCGGCGCGGTGTCGACACTGTCCACCACTTGAACCGCGTGCGGGTTGCCCATGGACAACACCGCCACATCGACCCCATCCGCAAAGCCACTGCTGCCTACATTGATTTTCAAAGGCAAGTGCCAGACTTGGCAATCACCGACAAGCTTGTTTTGCAGGCCATCAAACTGAAAAGGCACTTTGAGCTCCTCAAAAATAGGGGCGCCCATGTTGACCGTGACGCGACCATCGGCGTTCATGTGCAATTCAATCTCGCCTTGCTTCACTTTCACGCGCACACGGTCTTTGGTGGTCAGGCCTTTGTCGCGCACATAGCGCACAAAACAGCGCGCACCATTGCCGCAGTGCTCCACCTCACCGCCATCGGCGTTGTGAATGACATATTCAAAGTCGAGCGAGGGGTTGGGAGCCGGGCGCACCGTCAAAATTTGATCAGCTCCCACACCGAAGTGTCGGTCGGCCAAGAACCGGTATTGGGCGGTGCTGAAGTTGTGGCGCGCTTGCGTTTCATCAAGCACCACAAAATCGTTGCCAGCCCCTTGCATTTTGGTAAAGCGAATTCGCATGGCCGAATTATCCTCGGTTCGGCCCCTCGTTGGCGCAAAGCCTGATAATGGGCACATGGTTAGACCTCATCAACTTCTACATCCCCAGCGAGAGCCCGCCGCCACACGGCCAGCCGCCACAGTGCTGTTGCTGCGCGACAGCCCCCAAGGCATTGAAGTGCTCATGACTCGGCGCTCGCTCACAGCCAGCTTTGCACCTGGCGCCTATGTGTTTCCTGGCGGCGGCATTGATGCCCTCGATGCTGCCTCGCATGCACATGCCTTGCGCCGACCCACTCAAAGTGACCTGCACCTCACGCAGGCCATTGCCGCCATTCGCGAAAGCTTTGAAGAGCTGGGCATTTTGCTGGCCTACCGGGCCGACCAAAGCATGGCCAATGCGCAAGACATCGCCAAGCTCGACCGCAGCCAAGCCTTTGCCGCCCAATGCTCAGCCCTCGGCTTGAAACTGGCCGCCAACCAGGTGTATGTGCTGGCCCACTGGATGACCGACCGCGATTTGCCCAAGCGCTTCGATGTGCCTTTTTTGGTGGCGCGCATGCCCGAAGGGCAATTGCCTGTGGCCGATGAATCCGAACAATTTGAGCC
>JAJTGB010000150.1 GCA_021298995.1 Comamonadaceae bacterium
TGCCGCTTGTGTAAAACCCATCATGACGGGTGAGCTGATGAGGTTCAGGAGCCAACCATATCGAAGCACGCCCATTAGCAATTGCAAAGTACCTGCCAACAATGCCAACCAAATGGCCAAGTTGACCCATTGCGCACTGCTGGGCTGAGCCAAGCCTGTGAGAGAAGCGCTAATCAGGACGCAAGTAAGGGCAGAGGGGCCAATTGAGAGACGCGTAGAGCCGCCCCACATCACGCCCACCAAGGCAGGTAGCAGCGCTGCATAAAGACCTGTGACCAGCGGCATGCCAGCCAATGCGGCGTAAGCCACTGACTGCGGCACCATGAGCAAAGCCACTGAAAAGCCAGCGGTCCATTCTTGGCGAAAGAGTGCTGGCGTTAAGCGCGGCCATCTTAAGAAGGGGAACCAAGCGTGAATAGATTTCATGCGGTGATGATAGTGTCAATGGGCCAAGAGTGGCACACAGGGCTATGACTTAGCGCGAAACGGACCGCACACTGAGCAATTCAAGTTTCTGGCGGTGCTCATGGTTTGCCATTCCATGTGCTGTGCATTGAACATCATGAGCTTGCCTTGAAGGCTGCTGCCCATGCCGCTCAATAATTTAAGGGCTTCTGTGGCTTGCATGCTGCCGATCACACCGACCAAGGGTGCCAACACACCTAGGGTGGCGCAGCGCTCTTCTTCAAAGCTTTGAGTGGGAGGAAACACGCAGGCATAGCAGGGCGCATCGGCTTGGCGTGTGTCGTACACCGCCACCTGGCCATCAAAGCGCAAAGCAGAGCCCGATACCAAAGGCTTGGCGAACTGCGCACAGGCTCGGTTGATGAGTTGACGAGTTTCAAAGTTATCGGTGCAGTCCAACACCACATCGACGCTGGGTAGGCAAAGCGTCAGCAAAGCAGCATCTGCTTTTTGCGAATAGCAAGTCACTTGAGCTTCGGGATTGATGGCTTGCATGGCAGCCTGCAGAGAGGCTACCTTGAGCTGGCCCACACGCGCTTGAGAATGGGCAATTTGCCGTTGCAGGTTGGTGACATCGACATGGTCATGATCGATCAGGCTGGTATGCCCAACACCTGCACTGGCCAAGTAAAGGGCAGCAGGTGAACCCAAGCCGCCAGCGCCAACAATGAGCGCATGCGATTGAGAGACGCGCTCTTGGCCCTCGACGCCCCATTCATTTAGAAGAATGTGACGTGAATAACGCAGAAGCTGGTCGTCCCTCATGGGGAATTACTGGTCTTTTTTCTCTACTTTTCGCTCAGCCAATGTGGCACTGACTTTGACGGGCAAGCCTTTCAGTTGGTTGAGGGCTTGGTTCAGTTGAAAGTCTTTGGCAGATCCAAATTCGGGTGGCCGTCTTTCGGATTCTGGTTTTTTGGCGTCAGCTTCCAATTTCTTCATGGCTTCTTCGCGTGCCTTTTGACGCTCTTCATTTTTCTTTTCAGCTTCTTGGCCGTTGCCCAAATGCTTTTCTAAATCGGCTTCGCGTGTGCGCAGTGCGGCAAACACATTGCCGTTTTCGGTTTCATCGAGCATGACATCAGGCAAGATGCCTTTGGCTTGAATCGACTTGCCATTGGGCGTGTAGTAGCGCGCTGTGGTGAGCTTCAAGGCCGTGTTAGGTCCCAATTGGCGAACCGTTTGAACCGAGCCTTTTCCAAAGGTTTGGCTGCCCATGATGGTGGCGCGCTTGTGATCTTGCAAAGCACCCGCCACAATTTCACTGGCTGAGGCGGAACCTTCATTGACCAACACCACGAGGGGGATTTTTTTCAATTGCCCTTGGGTGTTCTGGGTGAGCCTTTGGATGGGGTCATTTTCTGAGTTACGACGCCAAAATTGAGGCGCTGCCTTGTAAACAAATTTACTCTCTTCAAGCTGGCCATTGGTAGACACTACTGTGACGTTGTCGGGCAAGAAGGCTGCAGACAAGGCAATGGATGCATCAAGTAAGCCACCTGGGTCGTTGCGTAAATCAAGTACCAAGCCTTTTAGGTTGGGGTCTTGTTTGTACATGTCTTCTAGCTTCTTGGAGAAATCTTCAACCGTTCTTTCTTGAAACTGCGACACGCGAATCCAGCCGAAGCCTGGTTCAATCAATTTGGCTTTGACAGACTGGGTTTTAATTTCTTCACGAACGATGGTGATCGTAAAGGTGCGGCTTTCGTCCTTGCGAAATACGGTCAGAACCACTTTGGTATTGGGTTCACCGCGCATGCGTTTAACCGCTTCGTTCATTGACAAACCTTTGACAAAGGCGTCGTCAATTTTGGTGATCAGGTCATTGGTTTTAAGTCCAGCACGGTCGGCAGGCGAACCTTCAATTGGCGATACAACTTTGACGATGCCTTCTTCTTGGGTGATCTCAATGCCGACGCCCACAAAGCGACCGGAGGTGCCTTCGCTGAATTCTTTGAAGCTTTTTTTGTCAAAGTACTGAGAGTGAGGGTCAAGGCTAGAGACCATGCCAGAGATGGCTTCGGTGATGAGTTTTTTCTCATCGACGGTTTCGACGTAGTCGCTTTTGACCATGCCAAAAACTGCGGCCAATTGCTGGAGTTCTTCAAGCGGCAAGGGTGCAAAGGCACCTCGGGCCGTGGTTTGAAGCGAAATGGTGGTCAGGGCGCCTGCTAAAGCGCCTATGCTGAGCCAACCGACAATTTTCAATTTCTGTCCCATGTGCATTGACCCAGAGGGTCTCCTTTAAAGCCAATATACACCTTGAATGCTGTCTTTGTGCAAGTCAGGAAATGCCAGCCCGTTAAATTAAGCCTTGCCTTGGCTGGCCACAGCGGCAGCGGCCTTGGCGGCGGCTTCTGCATCGCCCAAAAAGTAGTGCTTGATGGGCTTCAAATTGGCATCGAGTTCGTACACCAAAGGAATGCCATTGGGGATGTTCAAGTTCACGATGTCTTCGTTGGAAACATTGTCCAAATACTTGATCAAGGCCCGAATAGAGTTGCCGTGTGCCGCCACCACAATGTGTTTTCCCGCCTTGATGGCTGGTGCCATAGATTCAGTCCAAAAAGGAATCACTCGGTCTACTGTGTCTTTCAAGCACTCCGTCAGAGGAATGTCTTGAGCCTTCAGTTTGGCGTAGCGCAAGTCTGCGCGTTCACACCGGGGGTCGGTGGCTTCAAGAGCAGGCGGGGGCGTGTCGTAGCTGCGGCGCCAGACCAAAACCTGTTCATCGCCAAACTTTTGAGCGGTTTCGGCTTTGTTCAGGCCTTGAAGGGCACCGTAATGGCGTTCGTTCAGGCGCCAGCTGTGGTGCACTGGCAGCCATTGCCTGTCCATGGCATCTAGGGTGTGCCACAAAGTGTGAATCGCACGTTTGAGGACGCTGGTATAGGCCAAGTCAAACTCATAACCTTCAGCTTTCAGCAAGCGCCCAGCCGCTTGGGCCTGCTCGATACCGGTGGGCGTGAGGTCGACATCGGTCCAGCCAGTGAAGCGATTTTCTAAATTCCAAGTGGACTCGCCGTGGCGAATGAGAACGAATTTGTACATGGTGAAAGGTTTAATCAAGAAAGAAAAACAGGTTTACAGTCAGCATTTTAGAATTCGAATTTGGCACGCAGTCTTGAAATAGACTGCAAATGAACTTTTTAAGGGTTTTTTGTGAATTTTTTGATTGAAAACTGGATGTTGGTTGCTGTGGCGGCGTCCTCCGCTTTGGCATTATTTTGGCCAGCCATCACCAAAGGTGCTGCGGGTGGTGTTGAGCCCTCCGAGGCAGTGATGCTCATTAACCGCGAAAAAGCGGTTTTGATTGATGTCTGCGAACCCGCTGAATTTGCGCAGGGGCATGCCGTTGGTTCCAAAAATATCCCATTAAGTGAGCTAGAGACCCAGCTTCCCTTGATGGTCAAAAACAAGGGCCTGCCTGTGATTTTGGTCTGCCAAGTGGGCGGCCGTGCAAGTCGGGCTGCAGCGCAGGCCAAAAAGCTGGGTTACGAGCGCGCTCAGGCCCTGGCAGGTGGTCTGAAGGCTTGGCGTGCAGCCAGCCTGCCTGTTGAAAAAGCCTAATCGGGGCTAAAAAACAGTTTTGATTTTTTTGAGTTTTGATTGGAGTTCTTATGCCCCACGTGAAGATGTACACCACCGCTGTTTGCCCTTATTGCGTCCGCGCCAAGCAAATTTTGAAAGCCAAGGGTGTCACTGAAATTGAAGAAATTCGAGTAGATACCCTGCCAGAGGCTCGCGAGCACATGATGAGCATCACTGGTCGCAGAACAGTGCCGCAGATCTTTATTGGTGAGACCCATGTCGGAGGTTGCGACGAGCTGATGGCGCTAGATGCCAAAGGCGGCTTGG
>JAJTGB010000151.1 GCA_021298995.1 Comamonadaceae bacterium
CATGGGCGCAAGCGCTTGGCTAGACGCACAAATGAATACGCCCTCCAGCACTGGCGGCTGGGACTGGCTCGCGGCGCGCGGCTACAGCGCCATCGACAGCAACAGATTTTATGAAATGGACTTCCATGCCAACTACATGGCTTGGTACCAAATCATGGCCTCGCCCGATGGCGTGCGCAGGCGTATGGCGCTGGCTTTGTCGGAATTTTTTGTGGTGGGCATCTCGGGCGTATCGACCGTGAGCTGGCCCCAATTTGCCATGGCGCACTATTGGGACATTCTTTGCAACAACGCATTTGGCAACTACCGCAAATTGTTGGAAGACGTCACGCTCAGCATCGCCATGGGCGAGTTTTTGAACACACTGGGCAATCAAAAAGAAGACGTCGCCTCAGGCCGCTTGCCCGATGAAAACTATTCTCGCGAAGTGATGCAACTCTTCACCATCGGCTTGCAACAACTCAATCTTGACGGCACCGTGGTGAAGGTGAATGGCGCGCCAGTAGATACCTTCACTCAATCGGACGTGTCCAATTTGGCGCGCGTATTCACGGGTTATCAGGCCGACGACGCCGAAGGCTACTTTGACAGCTCATCAGAACCTTCTTACAGGGTGCGCAATGTGGGCTACACCCGCCGCCCCATGAAATTGAACGCAAGCCGTCACTCCATGCTGGAAGCCAGGTTTTTAGGCGCAGTGGTGCCTGCGGGTACCGAAGGCTCTGCGGCTTTGAAAATTGCTTTAGACACTTTATTTCAACACCCCAACGTTGGCCCTTTCTTTGGCCGACAAATGATTCAGCGCTTGGTATGCAGCAACCCATCGCCCGCCTATGTGGGCCGGGTGGCCGCCGTGTTTAACAACAATGGCAAGGGCGTGCGAGGCGATTTGGCAGCGGTGTTCAAAGCCATCTTGACAGACACCGAGGCCACCGATGCAGCAGGTTTAAGCAACCCCAGTTTTGGCAAATTGCGCGAACCCATGGTGCGAATTGCTCAGTGGGGGCGCACCTTCAAAGTCAAGTCACTCAAGGGCACTTGGAAAATAGGCAACCCCAATTATTCGGCCGTGAATGCATTGGGCCAAAGCCCCTTGCAAGCGCCCTCTGTGTTTAATTTTTTCCGGCCTGGCTATGTGCCGCCCAATACGGCAATGGCAGCCCTGCAATACACCGCACCCGAGTTTCAATTGGTCAACGAGAGCACCACGGCGTCGTATATCAACTATTTGCAAGACAACTTAATTAAGGGCATGTGGGTCAGAGCTCCCGAGTTAATTACCTCGCCAGAAAACCCCACCGCCACCGATGGGCCAGACATCGTGCCAGATTACAGCGCAGAAATTGCATTGATTGGCAACCCGCAGGCGTTGTTTGCACGACTCAACATGCTGCTTTGCGCGGGGCAAATTTCAGATGCCACCCTGAAAGACATGACAAGTGTTTTTGCGTACGAGCCCACCACTTCAAGCAGCAGCGACAACAACAAGCGCGCTTATGTGGCCAAGGCCATCATGTTTGTGATGTGCTGCGCTGAATATTTGGTTCAGAAATAACCATGCCCAACAAAGCTCTTGATATGAACGCCAACACTTCAAATTCACGACGCAATTTTTTGCGGCAAGCAGGACAACTTTCTTTAACAGGCATGGCAGCACCCTGGTTGGCCAACTTGGCCGCAATCGGTGAGGCGGCCGCATTTTCTGCATCCGATTACAAAGCCATCGTTTGTGTGTTTTTGTTGGGCGGCAACGACTACGCCAACACCGTGGTCACTTACGACAACGACAGCTACGCCAAATACTTCGCCATTCGCGCAGCAGGATCGGGCAGTTACACCTCGGGGGTGGTGTTGTCACAATCGGCACTGGCCGCCACCGAGCTCAAGCCAACGCAAGCACTTGCAGGCGGAAGAAAATACGCCTTGCATCCCAGCATGCCGGGCCTGACGCAGCTTTTCAATTCAGGCAAAGCCGCAGTGCAACTGAATGTAGGCCCTTTGGTGGTGCCTTTAACTCGCGCGCAATACAACAGCCCAGACCGACAAAAATATCCGCTGCCGCCCAAACTGTTTTCACACAACGACCAACAGTCTGTGTGGCAATCTTCTGCGGCAGAAGGCTCAACGGTGGGATGGGGTGGTCGCTTTGGTGATGTGGCCATGGGCAACAATGCCAACTCGCTCTTCACCTGCATTTCTTTGTCGGGCAACAATGTATTTTTGTCGGGCAACAGCGCATTGCAATACCAGTGCAGCACCAAAGGCGCCATTCCGGTCAACCCAGCCACCAGCTACTTTTTTAACCAGCCCGAGCTCAAAACAGCCTTCATGCAAATGCTGCAAAAAAGCAGCTCGCATATTTTGGAGAATGAGTACAACACCGTGATGAAGCGCGGCATCAATGCGCAATCGGTTGTGTCGCAGGGCCTGGCGGGCGTATCTTTGAGCACGCCTTTTCCAAGCGGCAACAATTTGGCAGACCAGCTTAAAACGGTGGCCCAACTGATTGGTGCTCGGACGAGCTTAGGCGCCAAACGCCAGGTCTTCATGGTCACATTGGGTGGCTTTGACTTGCACGATTACTTAGACACGCGCCATGCACCCCTGCTGCAAAAAGTGGACGAGGCCATGACAGCTTTTTACAAAGCCACAGTGGAGTTGGGTGTGGCCAATCAAGTGACCAGTTTTACGGCTTCCGATTTTGGCCGCACGCTAACCTCCAACGGCGACGGCTCGGATCACGGCTGGGGCTCGCATCACTTTGTGGTGGGAGGCGCTGTGAAGGGTGCCGCTTTTTACGGCACGCCACCCCCTGTAAGCGTGGGCGACACCGCCGCCCCCGAAGACCAATGGCACGTAGGCCAAGGCCGCTTGCTACCCACCACCTCCGTAGACCAATATGCCGCCACGCTGGCCAAGTGGTTTGGCGTAAGCCCCGCCGAACTTCCCTTGGTACTGCCCAACCTCAAAAACTTCGGCACCCCCGCATACCCCGCAGATTTGGGCTATTTCTAAACAATTGGGGTCAGATCATCATTAATTTTGTCAATCAAAGGGGGCTAAGGCTAAGGGGGGCTTCCTCATACTGGAGTACCAGAAATCGTTCAGCCCCCCTTAGCCTTAGCCCCCTTTGATTGGGAATTAATGTTGATCTGACCCCAATTGATTTAAAGCGCTAATCAAGCAGGTCATCTATATTTTGAGCCTAGCAAACACTAATGCAGGGTGACTTTGTGGTTTACACCAAATCTCCCACAAAGTAACTCCAATCGTTTATCCAAAGTCCAAAGTTCAACGTATGGACTGATGACTGTAGAAGCGAGCAGTATGAAGTCGACGATGCCGCATCCAAGACCATGCAGACGTTCAAATTCAATGAATTTTCTAACTTCACTCAAAGAAGCTTGGTTGATTGTTTTCAAGAATTCAACTTTGCTAAGAGTTTGAATTCTGGGCAGCGTTAGCGAACCGCAAGTTAACTCCGCCACAACCATGGGGTGAGTTAGAGCTCTGTCGTTTTCAATCAGAGCAACAAGACTTTCATTGCGCACGCGAAAATGAGATACCCAAACTGAGGTGTCAATTAACACGCCTCTCATGTCATGTTTGTCCACGCTGTCTGGGGATGTCCGGCATGTGGGGGTTGGATCCGCCTAATGCAGACAGTCGCTTGCCCATTTCCACCCGAACAAAAGTTTTCAAAGCTTCTTGAACCAGATTGGCACTTCCAATGGCTGGCCCCGCAAGCTCGAGCGCTTTTGCATACAACTCATCGTCAATCGTGACTGTCGTTTCCATGGTCGCCCCTTGAAGCAATATTGACTTCATCGTACAACCAATACTTCGCTGTCTGATAGATCTATTTGTCGAATCATTAGGTTCCCTTTATTTAAAGGCTATCTTGACCCGACAAAGCACGAAATACAACACGCTGCAATCAATCGCAAGAGAATTTAATTGGGGTCAGATCAACATTAATTTTCTCCGGCTGGAAAATCAATTGGGGTCAGAGCACAATTAATTTAGCTGCGCTAATTAATCATGATCTGACCCCAATTGATTTGGCCCAAATTGATTGAAAGCGCTAAGCAAGCAGGTCGCGAAACACCAAAGCCAAAAAGACGATAACGCCCACAACCACTTCATTGCGGTACTTTTGAAAAAGTGCTTTTAAGTTGTTCATCACTATTTGTAGCCTAGCGAATAAATGGGGTCAGATCAACATTAATTTGGTCAATCGGTTGAGGGCAGGGAGGAATGGGGGCTGAACGATTTCTGGTACTCCAGTATGAGGAAGCCCCCATTCCTC
>JAJTGB010000025.1 GCA_021298995.1 Comamonadaceae bacterium
ATGACAGACTGTGCAATGTGCGAAGCCAATTCGGGGTGCCCTTTGACCACAGGCACTGGTCGAGGTCCCCAACCCTCATCGGCTGGCTGAAATTTGTCTGCTGTGCCAATGGCAAATGTTGGAATGAAGTCCAAGCTGAAAGCGGTAGCGTGATCGTTGAAGACCAAGAAAATAACATCAGGCTTGTTTTCTTTCATCCATTGTTTGCCATATTCGTAACCTGCAAAAAGCGGTTGCCAATAAGGTTCTTGGGTTTTGCCCAAATCCAATGCGGCGCCAATGGCCGGAACATGCGATGTGAAGACGGAGGCTGTGATTTTGGCCATGATCAGTTGACTTTCTTACCGGCAGCGCCTTGGGGTTGATTTTGAGCTTGTGCATCACCGTTCTCGCCCACAAATCGGTTGCCTTCGATAGAGCGTCCGCCATTGATCATCATGTTGCGATACTCCTCCTCTGTCATGCCGGTCATGGAGCCTGCCATTTGTTGAAAACTCTTGCCATCGGTTGCGCCAATTTTGGCCAAGAAATAAATGTTGCCCCCAGTGCGCATGCACCAGTTCAAATCACGCGCCAACACGGCCCGTTTTTGTTCTTCGGTCATGGCCCATTCGTCCAAATAGGCACGTTCGTTGGCTTTGAATCGTTCGCGATTCTCAGCTTTCATGAGTGACATGCAAAACTGATTGATCCAATATCCTTTTCGACTTTGATCCGCATCGAAAATGATGGTGCCAGGCACATCAAGATAAGGCTTGTCCAGTGCCATTAGATTGTCTCCTCTGGCCAGTACAGGCGCATGGGATTGTTGACCAATAATTTTTGCTGCAAAGCAGGCGTGGTGGCGATGTGCGGAATGAAGTCGACCAAAAGGCCATCATCGGGCATGTGCTTTTTCAAATTGGGATGCGGCCAGTCGGTTCCCCAAAGCACACGGTCTGGGAACTCTTCCACAATGGCTTTGGCAAATGGCACGACATCTTGGTAGGCGTTTTGCTCACCATTCAAGGCAGGTGCACCCGTGGCAGACAAGCGCTCTGGGCAAGTCACTTTGCACCAAACATTGGGGTGCTGGCGCATGAACTTTAAAAACAATTGAAATTGAGGTCCCTCGACAGGCAGCTTCACATCGGGCGTGCCCATGTGATCGACCACCACCACAGTGGGCAGGCCTGTAAAGAAGTCCCACAGCTCTGGCAGATCGACAGCTTCGAAATAAATGACCACATGCCAGCCTAGTTTGCCAATGCGAGTGGCAATTTCCATAAGCTCTTCTTTGGGCGTGAAGTCCACCAGGCGCTTGATAAAGTTAAAGCGCACGCCGCGAATGCCAGCCTCGTGCATGGCTTGCAATTCTTCGTCTGTGACACTGCGCTTGACTGTTGCAATTCCACGTGCTTTGCCATTTGACTGACGCAACGCATCCACTGTGGCGCTGTTGTCTGTGCCGTGGCAAGTGGCACCCACCACAATGTTGCGCGAAAAGCCCAAGTGATCGCGCAAGGCATAGAGTTGTTGCTTGGATGCATCGCAAGGCGTGTACTTGCGTTCAGCCGCATAAGGGAACTCTGCACCAGGGCCAAAGACGTGGCAATGAGCGTCCACCGCGCCTGCTGGTAGTTTGAACTTGGGTTTGCTGGGGCTGGCGTACCAATCAAGCCAGCCAGGGGTTTTTTGAAATTCCATCATTGACTCTGGTTGTTTGTAAAATATGGCGAAGAGCATCAATCGATGTACTTCAAACCTGCTTTGGCCAAAGGCTCGCGCATGTTGTACATGTCGAGTCCCAAAATACCGGCAGCCAATTTGGCGCGCTTCTCACCTTCATTGGCTTCGCGAGCTTCAGCTCCGTCGGCCACTTTTTGTGCCCATGAAGCAGGCACCACCACCACCCCATCGTCGTCAGCCACAATGGCATCGCCAGGGTTCACATGAACACCCGCACAGACCACCGGAATATTCACGGAGCCCAGAGTTGATTTGATGGTGCCTTTGGCACTGATGCCTTTGCTCCAAACTGGAAAGCCCATCCCGGTAAGTTCACGCACATCGCGCACACCTGCGTCAATCACCAGCGCCTTGGCACCGCGCGCCATGAAAGACGTTGCCAATAAATCGCCAAAAAAGCCATCGCAGTTGTCTGCACTGAGGGCTGCAATCACGATGTCACCCGGTTGGATTTGCTCTGCCACAACGTGCAGCATCCAATTGTCACCGGGGTGCAAAAGCACTGTCACGGCCGTACCAGAGACTGGTACGCCGCTGTAAATGGGGCGCATGTACTTTTGCATCAGGCCCACACGTCCCATGGCTTCGTGCACTGTGGCCACGCCATAACGGCCGAGTTTTTCGACTGCCGCTTTGTCTGCGCGAGTGATGTTGCGTTTCACAATTCCGAGTTCTGTCATGTTCAATCCAATTTCTAAAGAGTGAGAGAAATGTCTTTGGATTTTGAGGCGCTCAAAGTCCCTTGGACTTCAAATGTGCATCCAGTCTTGGGAACACGTGGCGAGTGTTGCCCTCGTAAATTTTGTAACGCTGTTCTGCATTGAGGATGCTCGATGATTCAATGTAGCGCTTGGTATCGTCATAGTAGTGGCCTGTTTCTGGATCAATGCCACGCACAGCACCAATCATTTCAGATGCAAACAAAATATTCTCAACCGGTATCACCTTGGTCAACAGATCAATGCCTGGCTGGTGATAGACACACGTGTCAAAGTAAATGTTGTTGAGCAAATGCTCTTGCAACAAAGGTTTTTTCAATTCCTGCGCCAAACCGCGAAAGCGTCCCCAGTGGTATGGCACCGCACCACCACCATGGGGAATGAGAAATTTCAATGTGGGAAATTCTTTGAACAAGTCAGACGTTAAGCACTGCATAAATGCGGTGGTGTCTGCGTTCAAATAGTGAGCGCCGGTGGTGTGAAAACAGCTGTTGCAGCTTGTACTCACGTGAATCATGGCGGGTATGTTGTATTCCACCATTTTTTCGTAAATGGGGTACCAGTGTTTGTCACTCAAAGGCGGCGATGTCCAATGACCGCCGGAGGGATCTGGGTTGAGATTGATACCCACATTGCCATAGTCTTTCACGCAACGCTCCAGCTCTGGAATACAGGTGGCTGGGTCGACCCCAGGCGATTGGGGCAACATGGCGACCGGTACAAAGTGGTCTGGAAAAAGTTGGCTCACTCGGTAGCACAGTTCATTGCAAATGGCAGCCCATGTAGAGGAGACATTGAAATCGCCAATGTGATGCGCCATGAAGCTTGCGCGAGGACTGAACAAGGTCAAATCAGATCCGCGCTCTTTCATCAAACGCAATTGATTGGTCTCAATGGACTCGCGCAATTCGTCGTCACTGATTTTGAGGTCGGCCACTTTAGGACCAAGCTCAGGGGTATTGAGATTGGCAATCTGCGCCATTCGCCAGTTTTCCAAAGCTTTAGGGGCTGTGGTGAAGTGGCCATGACAATCAATGATCAAAGGTTTTTGCTGACTCATGAAGGTATCCAATTGAAAAATGAATTGACAAATTTAGGCAACTGCGCGTGGCCACAAGGTGGCAGGCACCATGGTCTCGCCTCGCATAAGCAATCGAGCTGTTCTCAACAGCGCAGCCTGTTTGACAAGCTGCCCGCCGGGTAAATGAGGCGCAGGCTCTGTTTGCAATGCAACACTGAACTCGCCCGTAGGGTGTTCCACCGAAACGTTTTTGGTGGCGCCTTCGGGCATCACGGCAATGCCCTCGCACACAGAGCCTTCTAGCACGCATGCCGTGCCCACCGTGACGGCAGCCAGAACACCAATGGCGTCGTGACATACATGCGGAATGAAGCTGCGTGTGCTCAACGCGCCACCGTTTTGTGGCGGCGCAATGAGCGTCATTTTGGGATAGTTCTTTTGGCTCACATCGCCCAAGCCCATCAACAACGAAACCTGGATTCGCAATGCTTCAATCTTGGTTTTCAACTCTGTATCGGCATTCATCTCGGCAACCGACTCATAACCGGTTCGGCCAAGATCCGAAGCCTTGAAAATGACCAAGGGCATGCCGTTGTCAATGCAAGTGACATCCAAAGTGAAAGGGGTCAAACCTGGGCCGGTCACGGTCAAGGTGTCTCTCACCTTGCCCGTTGGCAACAGCCCAGAGCAAACTGAACCTGCCGTGTCCAAGAAATTAATGACAACAGGCGCTGAAGTGCCCGGTGCGCCATCAATGCGGGCATTGCCTTCATATTGCACCAAACCACCTGTGGTGTCGACGGTGATGTCGCACTGCATGTTGGTGTTCAAGGTCAACACCCGAAAGGTCGATTGATCCCCTTGCGCTTTGACCATGCCCGTTTCAAGTGCAAATGGCACCACCGCTGCCAACATGTTGCCGCAATTGGGCGTAGTGTCGACGGTGTCTTTGTCGGGTTGGAGCTGAGCAAACAAAAAATCAAGCGCAACGCCAGGCACCGAACTTTGGCTCACGATGCCCACTTTGCTGGTAAGCGGGTGTGCGCCCCCCAAACCATCGATTTGTCTTTTGTCTGGCGAACCCATGGCAGCCAACAACACTTTGTCTCTGAGAGCGGTGTCTGATGGCAAATCGTCTGCTTTGTAGAAAGGCCCCTTGGACGTGCCACCCCGCATCAACATGCATGGAACCGCGGTTTGAGAAGAAGGTTTCATGATTTAAATCTAATTGAATAAGTTTGATAGTTGGACTATTTTCTAGCTGAGTGCTTCTTTGAACTAGGTGCGAGCTCCACTACCAGATAGAACAATTATGCATAACCCATCTCCTGTTATGGCAAAATTCGGAGATGGACCTCAAGCAAATTGAATATTTTGTGCGCGTGGCTGAAATGGGAAGCTTTACCCGAGCGGCCATCGCACTCAATGTGGCACAACCTGCCTTGAGTCGCCAAATCAGATTGCTGGAAGTTGAGTTGCGACAAAACTTGCTCAACCGAAATGGGCGCGGCGCCAGTCCCACCGAAGCGGGCTTGTTGCTACTAGAACATGGCCGCGGCATCTTGCATCAAGTTGAACGAGCCCACGAAGATCTAGCCCGGGCTCGCAGTGGCTTGAACGGCCGGGTTGCCTTGGGACTTCCGCCCAGCGTGGCAAGGGTTCTGACAGTACCACTGACACGCGCGTTTAGAGAAAAAATGCCTGAAGCACAGTTGTCCATCAGCGAAGGCTTGACCACAGCCATGCAAGAAAGCCTGCTGAGCGGCAGGCTAGACATTGCCCTGCTCTACAACATGAAAGCCACAGCGGGCTTGGAGATTTCGCACCTGGTGCAAGAAGAGTTGTGGCTGGTTCAAAGACGACCACCAGGCCTGCAAGAAGACCCGCCCCCACCCCCTATCAATTTGAAAGATGTTGCAAAACTGCCCTTGGTCATTCCAAGCCGACCCAACGCCATCCGGATGCATGTGGAATCAGAAATGGCGGCCCTTGGCACTCGGCCACACATTGCTTTGGAAATAGATGGCGTAACAGCCATCCTTGATTTGGTAGCGGATGGTGCTGGTTGCGCCATTTTGTCGCGCAATGCGGTGACGCGTTCGATCAACCCATCCGCCTTTTCAACGCGCCCTATTTCTCACCCTCAACTCAGCATTGAGTTGAGTTGCGTGGTGAGCTCACAAAGACCCAGCACACTCACTCAGCAAGCAACGCTTCAATTAATTCGCGAAACTGCAATGCGCTTGTTGGAGTCTGTCTAAGGCATAGACACAAACTCCATGCCTAGACCCGCTAACTCACTGTTTGGGAATACCTGCACGTTGAATGACTTCGCCCCAACGCTTGGTCTCACTGCTTAACAAATCGGCAGCTTGCTGAAGGCTACCTGGTTGAGGGTCGACATTCATGTCCAATAGTTTTTTACGCACATCCGGCGAATTCAAAACATTTTGAATTTCTTGATTTAATTTTTGGACCACGTCACGCGGTGTTTTGGCGGGCACGGCAAGTGCATTCCAAGAAGCGGCGTACAGATTTCTCACGCCTGCTTCTTTGGCTGTAGGCACTTGCGGCAATGCTGCCGCGCGCTTATCGCCTGTGACTGCCAAGGCACGCAATGCTTGGCCTCTGATTTGGGGCAACACTGGCGCCAAGATTTCGACTGCCAAATCGATCTGGCCACCTCGCAATGCGGTGAGCACGGCGGGTGAGCCATTGAAGGGCACCACTTGCACATCGATGCCAGCCGTGGCTTTGAACAGCTCTGCAGCCAAGTGCTGCGTACTGCCGACATTGATGCTGCCAATATTCAATTTGCCAGGATTGGCTTTGGCAAAGCTGAGTAGCTCTTGCAAACTGGTGAATTTCGATTCTTGCGGCACCACGATGGCAATGTCAAAAGTACCCAGCACGGACAAGGGTGTTAAATCTTTTTCAGCGTCGTAGGGCAGAGTTTTGAAAAGCCCTGCACTCACAGCAGTGGCATTGGACATCAACAGCAAGGTGTAACCATCGGGTGCAGATTTGGCCACGGCGTCCGTGGCCACAACACCACCTGCACCGGGCTTGTTTTCAATGACGATGCTTTGACCTAAGTTTTCACCCAGTTTTTGCGCAACTGTGCGAGCAGTCAGGTCGGCGACGCCGCCCGCCCCAAAGGGCACCACAATTTTGATGGGCTTGTTGGGGTAAGCAGCTTGGCTGAATGCGCTACAAGACCCCACCAAAAGCAACGTTGCCCATACCCATTTGACCCACAAAGATTCTTGTTTCATTTCATGCTTCCTTTTCCAATGCCAATAATCGATCAATCACTCGACGCGACATCACTCCGCCAGCATCGATTGACAATATTTTTAATTTCCGCTCCGGGTTAGCCAAAATATTTTTTTGTTGGCGCTCCAGCATTTCCAGGTCTTCGCTGAAAATTTTTCCCTGACCTTCTTGAATGCGCGCTGTTAGCGCTTGATCTTGAGGTTTGAATTGTCTAACCATGCCCCAAAAATAATGGATGCTGGTGTCTGTTTCAGGCGTGATGAAGTCAACCACGACGCTATAGGCTTTGTGTTTGGGATCAGCATCGTAGCCACCTTTGCCCGCCAATGCCACACCCACTTCAATCATCACATGACTGGGTGGTGAGAAACGGCAAATTTGCCAGCGGTCTACTTTGGCATCGTCGGGCAAATCATTGGCCCGCATGGCCATTTGCCAAAAAGGCGGCGCCTTGATGCCCTCCATGAATCGACTGGTGACCACCGTGTTGCCCTCCGTGATGGTGCGGCTGGGGGTTTCGTCAATTTCAGTTTGCCCAATGCTGGTGGCGTGCACATAGGTTTCGTGCGTGAGGTCCATCAAGTTGTCGATCATGAGGCGATAGTCGCAGGCAATTTGATAGTGCCCTCCACCGTAGGCCCAAACTGGATTTTCAAACCATTCAAAGACTGGCAATTTTTCAATGTTGGCTTTGGCAGCGTCCCCGGGCCAAACCCACACAAAGCCATAGCGCTCAATGACAGGGAAGCTTTTGACCGGTTCAAATCCACGAACATTGTGACCAGGCATGCTGACGGTATGACCATCGCACCCCATGGTGAGGCCGTGATAACCACAGACCAATTGCCCATTGCAAACGCGGCCTAAAGACAAAGGTGCACCGCGATGCGGGCAAAAATCTTCGACCGCCGACACACGGTTTTCAGGCCCCCTGAAAAAGACCATCGACTCATTGCAAATTTTTCTACCCAAAGGCTTGTCTGTGATTTCTTCAGCTCGACAGGCCACGTACCATTCATTTTTGAGAAACATCGCATCTCCTTCAAAGTGACTTCACCTGAAATCCAGCATGACCACACTTGGCCTTGATTTTATACGGCATCGTTTGGCGCAGGGTTAGCACCTTGCAGTATGAGTGGTTTTCATAAGGCCAAGAATGAAACTCCGACCGCTGCCTCTGTTGGCTGCAAAACAAGCACAATATCGTTTTTTAGCCACAACAGGAATTTGTTTCATGAGCCATCCATCCCCCGTGATCAACAGTCGCAAGGCAGACTTCCCTATCGATCCGCAATTCACAGAGCGTTGGTCACCACGCGCCTACACGGGAGAGCCCGTTTCTGAAACCGAAGTCATGAGCATGCTGGAGGCTGCGCGATGGGCACCCTCCTCAAACAATGCGCAACCTTGGCGTTTTGCCCTTGTACTTCGGAACGATCCGCAGTGGGATGCTTTGTTTGCTACATTGAATCCCAACAACCAAATTTGGGCTGGCAAGGCCGGCGCCATAGTGGCTATCGCCTCTTCTCAATTGGCAGCAAAAGTGGGATCCACTGAGCTTGCGCCCAACGGCATGCACGCTTTTGACACGGGTGCTGCTTGGGCTTATATGGCCATGCAAGCCCACCTGAGTGGCTTTGCATTGCACGGTATTGGTGGCTTTAACAAAGAGGCAGGCGCTCAGGTTTTAGGCCTGCCCGCCGATCACACATTGCACATGTTGGCCACAGTTGGCAAACGCGGCGATGCCGCTACTTTGCCCGATGCATTGCGCGAAAGAGAAGCACCCAATGCTCGCAAGCCTCTCAGTGCATTGGTCAAACGTGGTTCTTTCTGAGCGATCTTAGACCACCATTTTCTTCTTTAAACGCAACTCGTCCTGAGCCCAAACTCTGTTTAACTCGAAAGAATCTCCATGAAACTTATCAGCTTCTTGCACAATCACACCGCATGCTATGGCGCAGTTCATGGCAACAAAGTTTTAAACCTTACGCCTATTTTGGGTGCTGAAGCACCCGATCTAAAAACCTTGATTGCAAAAAAAATGCTAAACAGAGCAGCTGAAGCATTGCGTCAAAATACACCCGATTTGATTTTTGAAGATCTATCCTTGTTGCCGGTCATTCCGAATCCAGAAAAAATCATGTGTGTGGGTTTGAACTACCACGACCACGTTAAAGAAACTGGCCGCGATCTCACCGAAAAACCCGCCATCTTCTCGCGCGTCAATTCATCGCAAGTAGGTCATGGCCAAGACATCATGCGTCCGCCAGAGTCGCATCGCCTCGACTATGAAGGCGAAATTGCCATCATCATTGGCGAAGGTGGTCGTCGCATTTCCGAGGCCGACGCATGGAATCACATTGCAGGCTATTCTTGCTACAACGACGGCTCAGTGCGCGATTGGCAAAATTTCACCACCCAGTGGACTGCAGGTAAAAATTTCTGGCGCACGGGTGGCTTTGGTCCTTGGATGGTCACGGCCGATGAGATCAAACCTGGTCAAACAATGACCCTCAGCACTCGCCTGAACGGCGTTGAATTGCAGCGTGCCACAACCGACATGATGATTCACAGCATTCCGCGTCAAATCGCTTACATCTCGACATTCATCCCGCTTGAACCAGGCGATGTGATTGTGAGTGGTACACCTGGCGGTGTGGGCAATAAGAGAACACCACAGCTCTTTATGAAACCAGGTGATGTGGTCGAAATTGAAGTGGATGCTGTGGGTGTCTTGCGCAACACCATCAAGGACGATGTTTGAGATTTTGAAAATCAGGTGAAGGCGAAATGATTGCTTTGGGCCATGCGGCCCATCTTGCTTGAAATGGCCATGAATTCTGCCACGGTGTCATCGATGATGGCCTTGGCAGTTTTCACCGAATCAATAAGTCCTGCCGACTGCCCTGCCAACGCTGGCGCTGCTTCCATATCGCCCTGGAAGTAGACATTCAAGATACCTTTCATGTCGTCAAAGGACATGATCCCTTGCTCATGGATGGCTTGAGTACGTACCGACTTGAGGGCTCGAATGCAAGGGGTCGATTTGGTGTTTAGCATCCAAGTGCCTGTCTCTTTCGAATTGACAATAGCATTTTTAAAGTTGTCATGAACTGGGCTCTCCGCGCAACTGACAAAGCGTGTGCCCATTTGAATGGCTTCCGCGCCCAGAGCAAATGCAGCAGCCATGCCTCTGCCATCGCAAATACCGCCAGCTGCAATCAAGGGCACATCAACCTTGGCCCGAATGGCTTGCAACAAGACCAGCGTTGAAACATCTTCGGGGTTTTTAAAACCACCGCCTTCGGAGCCTTCAACCACGAGCCCATCAATCCCTGCATCGACGCATTTCATGGCGGCATCCACCGTGGGCACTGCATGGTAAACCGTGATGCCGGCATCCTTCAGGGGTTGAATGAATTTGGCTGGGCTGCCCGCGGAAGTGGTGACAAATTTGACACCCGATGCACATACAAACTTGAGCATGGCATCGTCTTTTAAAAATCGGATGGGTAAATTGACACCAAACGGCAAGTTCAATTCCCGCATTTTTAGAATTTCAGCTTGGCAATTTTCTGTTTCGCCTGAAGAAGTTTCAATGATGCCAAGACCTCCAGCTCTAGACACAGCGGAGGCCAATTGAGTGCGCGCTATCCAGCCCATTGGGGCTTGCAGAATAGGGTACTTGGCACCGGTATGCGCCAGCACCCTGTTAGCAACGGTGTTTGAATTGGTATTGTTATTGTTGCTCGAGTAACTCATGCCTCAAGCCCAGAACACGCTGCCAGACTTCGCATACCAGCCAGGTACTTGGCTTTCAACAGCAGACTCAATTCGACTGCGTTTAATCTTCATGGTGGGCGTGAGATAACCGTTTTCAATGGACCAAGCTTCGCTGGCAATGACCAGCATTTGAAGCCTTTCATATTCTGCCAACTCTGCATTCACCTTGACCAACAACTCGCTGAGTTGTTGCTCCACTTGTGCTCTGACTTCAGGCTCTTTCATTTTTGGACGAATATCCTCCGCCAGGACCACCATGGCATAAGCTGCCGGTTGGGCCACCCCAGAGACAATGCTCATCTCAATCATAGGGTGAACATTGAGCTTGTTTTCAATGGGCGCCGGGGCCACATATTTGCCCTTGGAAGTTTTAAACAATTCTTTCACTCGGCCTGTGATTTTCAGTAACCCATCTGCACGCTGCGTACCCTGATCACCGGTTTTGAAAAATCCGTCGGAGGTGAATGCTTCAGCATCTAAGTCGGGCCGCTTGTAATAACCCACCATTTGGCCAGGCGACTTCACCAAAATTTCGCCCTCTGGACTAATTCGGGCGTGCACGCCCTCAAGAGGCACACCCACACAACCTGGCGCGTTGATGTCGTTGGTTGAATTGTGCGAGTAGGCAAAATCTTCCGTCATGGCATAACCTTCCAAAAGGTTCAAGCCAAGTTTGCGGTACCACGTGATCAATTCAGCGGGAATGGGGGCAGAGCCGCTGCCTGCAACAATCACTTGATCAAGTCCCAATCCTTTCAGAATTTTTTTGCGCACAATGCCTCCCAAGATGGGAATACTCAACAGCAAATTAAGTTTGGCAGGCGGCATTTTGCTGAAAACACCTTGCTGAAATTTCAACCAAAGTCGAGGCACAGAAATGAACATCGTTGGCTTGGCACGGTTCAAATCTTGAATGAAGGTGTCAAGAGACTCAGCAAAGTAAACATGGGTCTTGCCATGCACCAAGGAGCTCGCTCCCACCCAAGCTCGTTCAAAGACGTGCGCTAAAGGCAAGTAAGACAGGATTCGGTTGTCATCGCGATCACCGAGCGTTTCAATCAGTGTTTTCACAATGCCATCGGTGGCCGCTGAGATGCGCTCAAAATTGTGCATCACGCCTTTTGGCTGACCCGTTGAGCCCGAGGTGTACATGATCATGGCCAAATCAGATGCGCCACGTTGCACATCGCCTGCAAGGGGCGGTGTTTGCTTGACGATGTCATCCCATTTGGCAAATTCGTTGGTAGGGGCCAATGGGAAAGCAATACAGGGCAGCGATGCGGGAACAAATGGCGCCTGATTGGGCCATGTATCCAACTTACCGACAAACAACAAACTGGCCTCACTATGGTCTAAAACGTATCGAATGGTTTCCCCAGACTCGGTTGGGAAAATGGCCACCGTGGTGCAACCTGACATCCAAATGGCCAGTTCAGCCATGATGAAGTGTGCGCAATTCTTGGAGAGAATGGCCACTCGGGCGCCTGGGGCCAAGTTTTGCGATTGGATGTAGGCCGCCATGGAACGCGCCTGTTTGAGAGTTTCACGCCATGTGTAATCAATGACCTGACCATTCCCAATGGGTTGCGTCATGTAAACAAAATCTGGGCGATTTTTCTCGTGCGCCAGGACATTCTCAAGAATCAATGCAGGTTTTGTCATGCCAAACTTTCGTGGGTTGAACTCGCCTCTTTCACCTAAAACATGCAAGGGGCCAGCTGTGGTTAGAACTGATGACGGATTGTGAAGAGAATTGAAATCAATATCCGTCTTATTCGGGGCTGATTCCCTAGGTATTTCCCTGATAAGGCCCTCGCACTTTCAAGGGATAAAAAGTGTGCAAACTCATTTCAACACCCGAAAGCCTTGGTATGCTGAGAACTTAATCCAGTATCCACCCTTACCTCACCATGTCCTCAGCTATGCCCGATAAGAACCATCCGATGGCACTTCCACGCCCCGACTTCGATCGTTTCTATAAACATCACGAGCTCACAGAACTTCTTCAGGCTTTTGCCACTGCACGTCCTGAACTGGTAGAGCTAAGAGAGTTGGGAAGGAGTCATGAAGATCGCCCCATTTGGGTGCTTGTTCTGACTCGCAAGGCCAGCGGCGCTGACCAAGACAAACCAGCTTTTTGGGTTGATGGCAATATTCACGCGGCTGAACTGACCGCCAGCACGGCTTGCCTTTATTGGCTGCACCATCTTCTCAGCAAAGACGGAGAAGACGCAGGCGTGACCGAGTTGCTAAACACCCGCGCCATTTACTTGGTGCCTCGCTTGAACCCTGATGGTGCAGAGCTGGCCTTGGCAGACAAACCGAGACACATTCGTTCATCTACCCGCCCATATCCATGGGACGAACCCCATGTAGATGGCCTGACCATTGAGGACATGGACGGCGATGGCCGAATTTTGATGATGCGCATTCCCGATGCGCATGGCGGCTGGAAAGTCAACCCCGATGAACCCCGTTTGCTCACCCCCCGCTTGCCTGGCGAGTTTGGCGGGCAGTACTACCGCGTCATGCCCGAGGGCAGTTTGCAGCATTTCGATGGCGTCAACATCAAGCCCAACCGAGACATTGAAGGCTTGGACCTGAACCGCAACTTCCCTGCGTTTTGGCGCCAAGAGCACGAACAAGTTGGTGCAGGCCCCTACCCCACCAGCGAACCTGAAGTTCGCGCCATGGTGGACTTCATTGCCAAGCATCCCAATATAGGCGCGGCAGTCAGTTTTCACACTCACTCAGGCGTTATTTTGCGACCTATGGGCACGCAGAGCGACGACGACATGACGCCTGAAGATTTGTGGATGTTCAAGCGCATGTCAGACATCGGTAGCAAGCTCACAGGTTATCCGGCTGTCAGTACCTTTCATGACTTCAAATACCATCCCAAAGAAATCATTACCGGTACGCAAGACTGGGTCTACGAGCACCTGGGCGCCTTGTTTTGGACCATTGAAATTTGGGCGCCTAACAAAGAAGCTGGCATCACCGATTACGACTGGATTCATTGGTACCGCGACCATCCTCCCGAAGACGACATCAAGTTGCTCAAGTGGAGCGATGAAGTCTGCGGCGGCAATGCGCACGTTGATTGGTATCCCTACCAACACCCCGATTTAGGTGCCGTGGAATTGGGCGGCTGGGATCGAATGAACTACTGGCGCAATCCACCTGCGCATCTGCGCGAGCGCGAGGCAGCCAGGTTTCCGGCGTGGTTGAATCAGATCGCTCTCACTTTGCCCAAATTGGAACTGCTGCACACCAAGGCAGAAAGTTTAGGAAACGGCCAGTGGCGCGTCCAGATGGCAGTGGGCAACGCAGGCTACTTACCAAGCTACATCACCAAGCGTGCACTTGAGCGGAAAACAGCCAGACCTTGCATCTTTGAAATTGACCTGCCTAAGGAGGCCACACTTCGCATGGGCAAGCCGCGCATGGAAGGCCCTCAGTTAGAAGGACATGCCGCCAGCAATTCACTTCAAGCGTTTTTACCCAACAAAAACATCACGGGCGATCGTGCTTTGAACGAATGGATTGTGGAAGCGCCGGCAGGCACCGTGCTCAACTTGACAGCGCATGCCGCAAGGGCTGGCACTGTCAGAACTTCCATCACATTGAACTAACTTATTTCAAGCCCAACAAGCGCACTGCGTTGTCTTTCAAAATCCCGGGCATTACCTCGGGCTTGAAACCTGCCACTTCAAAATCTCTCAACCACCGTTCGGGTGTGATGAGGGGATAGTCGCTGCCAAACAAAATGCGATCTTTGAGCAAGGTATTGGCGTACTGAATCAATTGTTTGGGAAAGTACTTGGGGCTCCAGCCCGACAAATCAATCCAAACATTGGGCTTGTGCGTTGCCACACTGAGGGCCTCGTCTTGCCAAGGAAAACTGGGGTGCGCCATCACAATTTGCATGTCGGGAAAATCAATGGCCACATCGTCTAAGTGCATGGGGTTGCTGTAGGCCAAGCGCAGGCCGCCACCGCAGCGCATGCCGGAGCCAATACCGCTGTGACCCGTGTGAAAAATAGCGGGCAATTTGTGTTCGTTGATCACCTCATAAATGGGCCAAGCCATTTTGTCGTAAGGGTGGTAGCCCTGAACCGTGGGGTGAAACTTGAAACCTTTGATGCCCTCTTCCTTGATGAGTCGCTCGGCTTCGCGCGCGCCCATCTTGCCTTTGTGGGGATCGATGCTGCCAAATGCAATCATCATGTCGCTGTTGTCGCGGGCGGCTTTGGCAATTTCCTCATTCGGAATGCGGCGACGTCCTAATTGCGATTCACTGTCGACTGTGAACATCACCAAGCCAATTTTGCGTTCGCGGTAATAAGCCACTGTTTCGTCGATGGTGGGACGCCGATCGCTGCCAAAAAACTTGTCCGCCGCGCGGTCATATTCCTCGCCATAGTTGTCGAATGGGTTCCAGCAACTCACCTCAGCATGGGTGTGAATGTCGATGGCAATCAGGTCTTGGTGATTCATAAAAACTTTCAAAAATACGGGAAAACCCTGTGTTTTTTAGCGCAGCATGGAAAGACAATATAGTTATTGATAATAACCTTTTTAGCAAGCCTTTGCATCCATGCAAGGCCGTTTTGGACCCTCCATCATGACTCAAAATTTACATCCTTTGTTACAACGCGCACAGACTCATGGCATTCACTTTGAAATGAGAGGGGCCGTGGCCATGGTGCGTTTGAGCCGTCCGTTAAAACGCAACGCCCTCAACGATGGTTTGGTAGAAGCCCTGCGCGATGTGTTCCAAAACTTGCCCGAAGAAGCCAAGGCTGCAGTTGTTTATGGTGAAGGTGACCATTTCTGCGCTGGTTTGGACTTGTCTGAACTCAAAGAGCGCGACGCAGGCCAAGGCCTGCACCACTCACGCAGCTGGCACGTGGCATTGGACGCGGTTCAGCTGGGCCGCGTGCCTGTCGTTGCGGCACTCCATGGCGCGGTGGTGGGCGGCGGGTTGGAGTTGGCCAGTGCTTGCCACATTCGCGTGGCAGACGACAGCACCTTCTATGCTTTGCCTGAAGGCACGCGCGGTATTTTTGTCGGCGGCGGCGGTTCTGTTCGCATTCCAAAATTGATTGGCGTGGCACGCATGACAGACATGATGCTGACAGGCCGTGTCTACAACGCTGTAGACGGCGAGCGCATTGGCTTGGCGCAGTACCACGTTCCAACCGGTACAGCTTTGGAGAAGGCTTTAGATCTGGCACAGCGAATTGCCACCAACGCCCCCCTGACCAACTACGCATTGATGCACGCTCTGCCTCGCATTGCCGAGCAACCTGCCGATCACGGCTTCCTCACAGAAGCACTCATCTCCTCCATAGCCCAAGCGGCTCCCGAAGCCAAAGCCCGCGTGAAGGCTTTCTTGGAAGGCAAGGCTGCCAAAGTTCAAAAGAGCTGAACCCCTATTTAAGAGCAAAAGAACCTTCATAGCCCCCCGTCAATGAGAGACAAGCATGAGCGCACCTAAATTTAGACCCCTGCGTTTTGGCGTAACACGTGTCACCTTAAAAGATGGTGCGCCCGGTACGCACTACCTCAAAGCAGATCAAGATTTGCAGGCATTTCCAGAACGCCTGACAGACCGTCTGCAACACTGGGCACACACCAAGCCCACTCAAACTTTGTTTGCACGGCGCGTTAAATTGACCGATGGCAGCTTGGGTGATTGGCGCCATGTGACCTACGCAGAAGCCTGGAAGACGGCACGCAACATTGCGCAAAGTCTGATCAATCGCGGCTTGAATGCAGAGCGCCCTGTGGTGATCTTGAGCGAAAACAGTTTAGAACATGCCCTATTGGCACTGGGTTGTATGGTGGCTGGTGTTCCATTTGTGCCCACCTCACCGCCCTACTCTTTGATCAGCCAAGACTACGACAAACTCAAGCACGTGCTGCGCACCGTGACACCCGGTTTGGTGTTTGCCAGCGACGCGCGTTATGCCAAAGCCATTGCAGCCACAGTTTCCAGCGATATGGAAGTTGTCATGAACGAAGGTGGCGTAGAGGGCAAACAAGTGACCACTTTTGAAGCCTTGTGCAGCACGCCTGCCACGGCCCAAGTAGATGCCGCCATTGCGGCGACAGGCCCCGACACCATTGCGAAATTCTTGTTTACCAGCGGCTCTACCAAGTTGCCCAAAGCGGTGATCAACACACAACGTTTGTGGTGTGCCAACCAACAACAAATGGCGCAGTCCATGCCCATCTTGGCCGAAGCGCCTTTGGTCTTGGTCGATTGGTTGCCTTGGAACCATACCTTCGGTGGCAA
>JAJTGB010000152.1 GCA_021298995.1 Comamonadaceae bacterium
TTCATCATGTCCAAGGCCAAAGTCACTGAAAAGACCATCTCCTTTGACGAGTTGATGGGCCAACAGGCTTAAGAACGGCTTAAGAACGACTTAAGCCAACTGCCTCGTATTTTTCGTATTTACCAACATCCGTTTGGAACCATCATGAATTCACTCGATATTCAAGCCTTGGGCAATGTGCCCATGGTGATCGAAACGTCAGGCCGCGGTGAGCGAGCCTACGACATTTACTCCCGCTTGCTCAAAGAACGGGTGATCTTCTTGGTAGGCGAAGTCAATGACTACACCGCCACCTCGGTGGTGGCCCAATTGTTGTTTTTGGAAAGCGAAAACCCCGAGAAGGACATCTCTTTCTACATCAATTCACCCGGCGGTTCGGTCAGTGCTGGCATGGCCATCTACGACACCATGAACTTCATCAAACCCGATGTGTCTACCCTGTGTACCGGCATGGCAGCCAGCATGGGCGCATTTTTGTTGTCCGCTGGCACCAAGGGCAAGCGTTTTTCATTGCCCAACTCCAAGGTCATGATTCACCAGCCTTTGGGCGGAACGCGCGGTCAAGCCACCGAAATTGAGATTCACGCCCGTGAAATTCTCAAAACTCGCGAACAACTCAACAGAATCTTGGCTGAAAACACCGGCCAGCCTTTGGAAAAGATCCAACTCGACACCGAGCGCGACTACTATCTATCGGCTGATGAAGCCAAAGAATACGGTTTAATTGACCAAGTTATTGCAAAACGTCCCTGAGACGCAACAAACCAGGGGTGAAATGAAGATTTCTGCCCTGTTTTTTGAAGACGGCGCCCCCTTTCATGGAGAGCGCCGTTTTTCTTTCGCTATCATAGGGAAAATAGAACCACAGGGCGTCGTTTATGGCCGATAAAAAAGGCTCAGTTACCGAAAAGAATTTGTATTGCTCCTTCTGCGGGTCGTTTATGGCCGATAAAAAAGGCTCAGTTACCGAAAAGAATTTGTATTGCTCCTTCTGCGGCAAAAGCCAGCACGAGGTGAAGAAGCTCATTGCGGGCCCGTCGGTCTTCATTTGCGATGAGTGCATCGACTTGTGCAACGACATCATTCGCGATGAATTGCCCGTCACCGAAATTGCCAAAGACTCCAAGTCTGGACTGCCCACACCTCTGGACATCAAAACCAATTTAGACAATTACGTCATTGGCCAAGAAAAAGCCAAGCGCACTTTGGCGGTGGCCGTTTACAACCACTACAAGCGCCTGCGTCACAAAGAAGTGGCCAAAAAAGACGAAGTCGAATTGGCAAAGAGCAACATCTTGCTCATTGGCCCCACAGGCTCTGGCAAAACATTGTTGGCCCAAACCTTGGCACGCATGCTCGATGTGCCTTTCGTCATGGCCGATGCCACCACACTCACAGAAGCAGGCTATGTGGGCGAAGACGTTGAGAACATCGTGTCCAAGCTGCTGCAAAGCTGCAACTACGACGTTGATCGCGCCCAGCGCGGCATTGTCTACATCGATGAGATCGACAAAATTACCCGCAAATCAGACAACCCCTCCATCACGCGCGACGTGTCGGGCGAGGGCGTTCAGCAGGCGTTGCTCAAGCTGATTGAAGGCACCATGGCCAGCGTGCCACCGCAAGGCGGCCGCAAGCACCCCAACCAAGACTTCTTGCAAATTGACACCACCAACATTTTGTTCATTTGCGGCGGCGCATTTGCAGGTTTAGAAAAAGTCATCGAAAACCGCACAGAAGCTTCTGGCATCGGTTTTGGCGCAATTGTCAAAAGCAAAAAGCAACGCTCACTGACCGAAGTTTTCACAGAAGTTGAACCCGAAGATTTAATCAAGTTTGGCCTCATCCCCGAACTGGTAGGCCGTATGCCTGTGGTGGCCACCTTGGCCGAGCTCACAGAAGAGGCCTTGGTTCAAATTTTGACGGAACCCAAAAACGCCTTGGTCAAACAATTTGGCCAGTTACTCAACATGGAAGGCGTTGACCTGGAAATTAGACCCGAAGCCCTGCACGCCATCGCCAAGAAAGCCTTGGCACGCAAGACAGGTGCGCGCGGTTTGCGTTCTATTTTGGAGCAAGCCCTCATCGACACCATGTTTGATTTGCCCAATGCAATCAATGTCGAAAAAGTGGTGGTTGATGCATCCACCATTGAAGACAACCACGTGCCATTGCTGGTCTACCGCGAGTCGGCCAAGCAAGCTTGAATACTCTCCAGCCCACCCCCTGAACCCGATGAAAAACCCTACTCTTTCAAGGCTTGAAATCGGGAAAACAGGGACCATCTATCCCCAATAACCTAGGGAATCTCATGTCTGGACACACCCCATTGCCCGCCGAATTACTCGACCTGCCCATGTTGCCGCTGCGCGATGTGGTGGTCTTTCCGCACATGGTCATCCCACTCTTTGTGGGCCGTCCCAAAAGCATCAAAGCGCTTGAAAGCGCCATGCTCACCGATCGCCGCATCATGCTGGTGGCGCAAAAAACGGCTGCCAAAGACGAGCCTGAGGCCACCGACATGTTTGAAGTGGGCTGCGTGTCTACTATCTTGCAAATGCTCAAGTTGCCTGACGGCACTGTCAAGGTGTTGGTTGAAGGGCAGCAGCGCGCCAAAGTAAAAACCATCACCGATGGCGAAGCGCATTTTGTGGCCACTGTTTTGCCGGTAGAAGTTGCTGCCGAAAAGGCCGAGCAAAGCAGCGAAATTGAAGCGCTGCGCCGTGCTGTGATGCAGCAGTTTGACCAATACGTCAAACTGAATAAAAAAATTCCGCCCGAAATACTCACCTCCATTTCCAGCATCGATGAGCCCGGCCGTTTGGCCGACACCATTGCGGCACATTTGCCTTTGAAATTAGAAAATAAGCAAGTGGTGTTGGACTTGGCCAGCATTCGCGATCGCCTTGAAAACTTGTTTGCCCAACTCGAGCGCGAAGTTGACATCCTCAACGTCGACAAAAAAATCCGTGGCCGCGTCAAGCGCCAGATGGAAAAAAATCAACGCGATTTTTATTTGAACGAGCAAGTCAAAGCCATTCAAAAAGAACTTGGTGAAGGCGAAGAGGGCGCCGACATTGAAGAGATCGAAAAGAAAATCAAAGCCGCCAAGATGCCCGCTGAAGCGCGCAAAAAGGCCGATGCTGAATTGAAGAAACTCAAGCTCATGTCACCCATGTCAGCTGAAGCTTCAGTGGTGCGCAATTACATTGAAGTGCTGACCGGTTTGCCATGGAGCAAAAAGACCAAAATCAAACACGATTTGGGCAATGCCGAAGTGGTGCTGAATGAAGACCACTACGGCCTTGAAAAAGTCAAAGACCGCATCATGGAATACTTGGCGGTGCAGCAGCGTGTTGACAAAGTCAAAGCGCCCATCCTCTGCTTGGTGGGCCCGCCTGGTGTGGGCAAAACCTCATTGGGTCAATCGATTGCCAAAGCCACAGGCCGCAAATACGTGCGCATGGCTTTGGGTGGCATGCGCGATGAAGCCGAAATTCGGGGTCACCGCCGCACCTACATTGGCGCCATGCCAGGCAAAGTGTTGCAAAGCCTCACCAAGGTGGGCACCCGCAATCCTTTGTTCTTGCTAGACGAAATTGACAAGCTGGGCACTGACTTCCGCGGTGATCCCTCTAGCGCCTTGCTCGAGGTGCTAGACCCTGAGCAAAATCACACCTTCGGCGATCACTATGTGGAAGTCGATTTTGATTTGAGCGACGTCATGTTTGTGGCCACTTCCAACTCCATGAACATTCCTTCTGCGCTGTTAGACCGCATGGAAGTGATTCGTTTGTCGGGCTACACCGAAGACGAAAAAACCAGCATCGCCATCAAATATTTGCTGCCCAAGCAATTGAAAAACAATGGCGTCAAGCCCGAAGAACTCAATATCAGCGATGCCGCTGTTCGTGATGTGGTTCGCTACTACACCCGTGAAGCGGGCGTGCGTTCCCTCGAGCGCGAGCTGTCCAAAATTTGCCGCAAAGTGGTCAAGAGCTTGTTGCTCAAACAAATGACAGCGCCTGTGTTGGTCACCCCTGACAACTTGAACGACTTCTTAGGTGTGCAAAAGTACACCTACGGCCGTGCTGAAGCTGCGAACCAAGTGGGCCAAGTGGTTGGCTTGGCTTGGACCGAAGTGGGTGGCGATTTGCTCACCATTGAGGCCGCTCTCATGCCGGGCAAAGGCGTGATCACACGCACCGGTTCTTTGGGTGACGTGATGAAAGAGTCGGTTGAGGCTGCTCGCACCGTGGTTCGAAGCCGCGCTCGCATGTTGGGCATCAAAGACGATGTGTTTGAGAAAAAAGACCTGCACATTCACGTGCCCGATGGCGCAACGCCCAAAGACGGTCCAAGTGCTGGCGCTGCCATGACCACGGCCATGGTGTCGGCCATGACGGGCATTCCTGTGCGTGCCGATGTGGCCATGACGGGCGAAATTACATTGCGCGGCGAAGTGACAGCCATTGGCGGCTTGAAAGAAAAACTGCTGGCCGCTTTGCGCGGTGGCATTAAGACGGTTTTGATTCCAGAAGACAACGTGAAAGACCTGCAAGACATTCCCGAGAATGTCAAAAATGGCCTAGAAATTGTGCCTGTGAAGTGGCTAGACAAGGTGCTTGAAGTTGCCCTCGAAAAGATGCCCCAACCCTTGCCAGAGGAAGAGCTCACTACCGTAGCAGCACCCGTTGTTTCAGAGGCAAAGGCCGATCCCAAAGCAGGGGCTATCAAGCATTGAGCAAATTTTTTGTGAGGCTTTAATTTCTCACAAAAATTGCGCTACAATTCATCCAACGCTATCAAAGTGGCATAGAATGCTAAGTTGATTGCAAATGCGGGATTAGCTCAGTTGGTAGAGCGATACCTTGCCAAGGTATAGGTCGAGAGTTCGAGCCTCTTATCCCGCTCCAAACATTGAACAATGAACCAACATTGTTCAGCAAATAAGGGAAGCAACAGCTTCCCTTTTTTGTCATCAAAAATGGCGCGGTAGCAAAGCGGTTATGCACCGGATTGCAAATCCGTGTAGGTCGGTTCGACTCCGGCCCGCGCCTCCAAATTTCTCTTTTGAAATTAACAAGATAGCCCCG
>JAJTGB010000153.1 GCA_021298995.1 Comamonadaceae bacterium
AGATATAAGGCCAAGATTCTGCAGGTGGTGGACCAACGTACAAACAGACAGGAAGGGCCAACATCGAGCACAGGACATGGATCAGGGCCGTGTCTAGGGTTTTGTCGGAGCTAGACTTCACAAGCGCGTTCCAACTGGCGTGAAGCAGTGCCCCAAAAAGTACCAAAAACAAAACGGGCCAAGTCATGGCCAACCTAATCTCTCAAAGCGCAACGTCTTGCAATTTGCATGTAGTGAGAAAGCCCTGGCGTTTGAAGGTCAGGTTGTTTGGCAAGGTCGTCCCAGAGGCGCAATTGCACTGCATCTTTTGCGCCATCTTCTGCAATGAAAGCAGCGGCCTCCCCTTCAGAGAAAATACCACCTTGAAGTTTCAAGCTGCGCTTGGAATCATCAGACAAACTGTCATGGTATTCGGGCCTGGTTGCGCACAGATACCGCTTGGCATCGACGTGCCTTTGAATGGCATTGATCACTGAGTCTGGAAACAGACCTCGCAAAAAAGGCAGCACTCGGTATTGATGGACATCGTCAACACCGTGGATGCTGGGTGTCTCACCTAAATCATGCAACATATGACCTAAGTCATGAAGGAAGGCCGCCGTAACCAGTTCATCGCTCGCACCTGCTTGCTCGCCTAGAAAACCAGATTGCAAAGCATGCTGCAGTTGGGTCACCGGCTCGCCTGTGTATTGTTCGTGTCCTCTTTGGTCGAAGAGTTTTTCAATGTCAGTGAGCGTGAGGGCCATGGTGTTTCAGTAGAAATTTAGTTTGACAAGCGTGAAATCAATTCAAGCCCATGGCAAGGAATAGGTTTTGATGTTGGTGAAACTTTTCATGGCTTCTTGCACACCCTCTTTGTAGCCCAAGCCAGAATCTTTGATACCGCCAAATGGCGTGAGCTCCAATCGGTAGCCCGGCACCTCACGAACATTCACGGTGCCCATTTGAAGTTCGTTCACAAAACGCACGATGTAATCCATGCGGTTGGTACACACCCCGCTAGACAGGCCATAGGCCGTGCCATTGGCAATTTGAATGGCTTCGTCTATGTTGTTAAATTGAATGATGGGTGAGACAGGGCCAAAGGTTTCCTCTTTGACTAGCATCATGTCAGGCGTCACTTGATCCAAAACAGTAGGTGAATACAAGGCACCTCGCCGTTGATTTCCCACCAACAGTCGGGCGCCCTTGGCTACAGCCTCATTGACACGCGACTCAAAAAATTGCGCTGCAGCCTCATCAATGACCGTGCCCATGAGATAGTCTGGATTGGCAGGGTCGCCATACGACCACGCCTTGGTTTTTTGAACCACCAAGTCGGTAAATTCTGCCGCCACCGATTGATGAACCAGCATGCGCTTCACAGCGGTACAACGTTGGCCTGAATTTTTGTAAGAGCCCTGCACTGCCAAATTAGATGCCTCCTCCAAATCGGCATCTTCCATCACGATAAGAGGATCATTGCCACCAAGCTCCAAGACAATGCGGCGGTAGCCGGCCTTGTCGGCGATGTACTTGCCAATGGCAACGCCACCGGTAAACGTAATCAAGTCAACTGCTGGGTGCGTCAGCATTTCATCGGCAATTTCGCGTGGATCCCCTGTGATAACACTCAGCATTTCGGGAGGTAGGCCTGCCTCATAAAGCAAATCAGCAAAGTAAATGGCCGAGTAAGGCACCTTCTCCGAAGGCTTGAGCACCATGCGGTTGTTGGTGGCGATGCTGGGAATGACTTTGTGCGCCACCTGGTTCATGGGGTGATTGAAAGGTGTGATGGCAGTGATCACGCCTAGCAAAGGCGCACGCTGTGTGTAAACGCGGCGCTGTTTGCCATGGTGGGTTAAATCGCAGCTGAAAATTTGCCCGTCATCTTTCAAAACCTCTTGTGCGCCAAACAGCAACACATCACTCACGCGACCCGCTTCATAGACCGCATCTTTGATGCACAAGCCAGCTTCTGCTGTAATCAAATTGGCAATGTCGTCTAAATGATCCCTGACCAAGGCTGCTGCTTTGTTCAAAATTGCAGCTCGCTCATACCTTGATAACGTGGGCTTGTAGGCATGGGCAATGGCATAGGCTTCACGCACCTCTTCCAGTGTGGCCTTGGGGACAGTGCCAATGCATTGTTCTGTGAAGGGGTTCAACACTTCTATAAAGCGACTTCTACCTGCTCCAACTTTTTTGCCACCCATGCGCATGGCATCGAGTTGATGGTCTTTGATAAATTGTGCAACTTGGCTCATATTGGTTTCCTATTTAGAACCCGTGGCTCACTGACCCCAATTTAAGGCCAAATCAAAGGCATCAAAATTTCGCCACTGTCGCTCTAGGTCCAAGTGAGGGACGGCACGGTTCATGACCAAAGGCACTCGCTGCTCGCTGATGCCGCCATGCGAACGCAAGGGCACCTCGAGGCCCGACAAGTCATGCTTGGATTTGGAGGTGCCCAGCACCGTATCGCGCTCAGACACAACCACCAAGTCACCCAATCTATCGGCTGGCAGTTCAAATTGAGCTGCCGCTTGTTCACGCGTCAGCACCACTTCGATGCCGTGCTGTGCTTGCAGTTTTTCACACGCCCTGAAAGGGTCTGTGCCTGCTGGCAAATAGATGGTGGCAAAAGAACCCAAGGCCCCGTGGTGCACCACATAAGGGTCTGTGATGGGCAAGATGACGCGCACCGAACCTGCGCCTAGCCAAGCGTCAAACCAGTCTTGCAAATAAATCACTTTTGGTTGGCCATCCATGCCCACTTTGGCGTTCATGCCGTGGTCGGCCGTTAGAACCACCACACACCCCATGGCATCGAGTTGCGCCATGTAGCCATCCATCATGGCGTAAAACTCGTTGGCACCCGCGGTGCCTGGTGCAAATTTGTGTTGGATGTAATCTGTGGTCGAGAGGTACATCACATCGGGTCTTTGATTTTTCATCAGCCACACCCCGGCTGCAAAAACAAATTCAGACAAGTCTGCGCTGTAAACACTGGGCAAAGGTTTTCCAACTTTGTTCAGCACATCATCAATGCCGTGCTCTGCCACTGAGGCTTTGTCTGCTTTTTCTGCAGAAAAACAAATGCCCTTCATGTTGTGACCCAACAATTGCCTCAGCTTATCTTTGGCTGTAATGACGGCCATCTTGCAACCCGCATCGGCCAATGCAGCCAGCAAAGACGGCGCACGCAGCCACTTCGGATCGTTCATCATGACTTCAACATGGTTGGCGCTGTCGTACAAATAATTACCGCAAATGCCATGCACACTGGGCGGCGCGCCTGTCACGATGGACAAATTATTGGGGTTGGTAAAACTGGGCACCACACAATTGGCTTGCAAGCCTGTGCCCTCTGCCAATACTTTTTTCATCCAAGGCATGTAGCCCCCAGCCACAGCTTGACCTAAATAATCAGGCTCACAACCATCCACACACACCACGACCACGGGTTGTTTGGGCAATTGATAAGTACGATTGTTAACTTGCATCTTTTTTCCTGTTCAGAATTTAACGGGTTGTACGAGAAGCGTATTTCTCGTAATTTTGAAGGGTTCTTTCACGGCTTTTCAGCACGTGCCTTTGCAAAGCTTCAGAGGCCTTGGCAGCGTTGCGTGATTCGATGGCTTCCAGAATATCTCGATGTTCATCGACAGAGGTCACTAGCAGTGCATGGTCTGAAAAATTACGACGTCTGAAGAGACTCAATTCCTGAGTCAACTTTCGATACATGCTAATCAGCTTTTTGTTGCCGGTACAGAAAACCATGGCCTCATGGAATTCAATGTTCAATCGGTAGTAGGTGGTTTCGTCAACCACCCTGACAGCCTGCTCCATTTGAAGCACCAGTTTTTTCAAATGTTGAAGTTGCTGCTCTGAGGCCTTGTTCGCCAACGAAGCGCCCACATGGGCTTCAATCATGGCCCGCAAGTCAAATATCTCTAAGGCCTCATCTAGTGGAACCTGCCGCACAAACACACCGCGATTTTTTTCGAGCTGGACCAAGCCAGCTTCTTCTAAAACACGAAAGGCCTCTCGCACCGGACCTCGAGAAACACCCAAACGTTCAGCCAATGCGGCCTCAGTCAGTTTGTCACCCGGCCCCAACTCTCCCACATTGATGAGTCGCTCTATCTCCTGTTGCACGGCACCCGTCAGGGAATGGTTTTGCAACATTGAAATGGTGGCA
>JAJTGB010000154.1 GCA_021298995.1 Comamonadaceae bacterium
GGTGTGGTACATGTGTGTCCCAGCCTCATAAGCTTCCATGATTTGCAACCATTTTTTGAGGTCACATGCGAAGCTAGAGCTTTGCGTGGAATCAATGGCCTGTCGAGCGCGCTGACTTAACATGACCATGGCACAACAGGGCGAGCCACTCCAACCTTTTTGTGGAGCGCTGATCAAGATATCAACCCCAGTCGCCTTCATGTCGACCCACATGGCGCCAGAAGCAATGCAGTCCAACACCAACAGGCCACCCACTTTGTGAACGGCTGCACTCACGCGGGCTAAATAGGCATCTGACAAGATCATGCCAGCAGAGGTTTCGACGTGTGGCGCAAAGACGACAGCAGGTTTCTCAGCAGCTATTTGAGCTTCGACTTCTTCAATCGAACAAGGTGCCCAAGCCGATTTGGTATCGGCGCTTTGCTGGCGCGCTTTCAAGACAATGGATTGACCGGGAATACCGCCCATGTCAAAAATTTGTGTCCATCGGTAACTGAACCACCCGTTGCGAATGACCATGACTTTTTGGCCGTGGGCAAATTGACGCGCAACTGCTTCCATGCCAAAAGTGCCGCTACCAGGTACCAAGACCACAGAGTGCGCCGCATAGACATCTTTCAAGATGCCAGAGATGTCTTGCATCACACCCTGAAAGCGCTTGGACATGTGGTTCAAAGCTCGGTCTGTGTAAACCACAGAAAATTCAAGCAAGCCATCGGGGTCAATGTGGGGCAATAAAGCGGGCATGGTCATTTCTCCTCAGGTGAAATTTCAAGTGCAACCAATATTCGAGCCACCATGTTGTAGGCTGCAATGGTGGTGGTGAGTTCAACGATTTCAGTTGTATTTAAGCACGATTGTAGTTTTTTGAACAATAGTTCATCTACCTTAACACGAAGTGTCATTTGCGCAGCATATTGCACCACCCACTGAGAGATTTCGTCCAAGGCTGGGTCAGTCACGCCATCGGCTGGATTGGCATCAATGGCCCGCTTTAAACCCTCTAGTTCGGCTGGTGTACCCCCTTCTTTGAGGTATTCAGGCTCATGGTGGTGGTACTCGTAGTGCGCACCTGTTAGCAAGGCTACTGCGCAAATGCACAGCTCACACAATTTGCGCGGGGCAGACAAACCCGTTCGCACATTGCGCATGTAGACGTTCCAACCGGCCGCAACCGGCTCACTCCACAAAAGTGCTTTGTCCAGGTTAAGCAATGCGCCGCCTCTGCGGGCCAAAATGGTGTTGACCAATTCTTGGGGTTGAGCAAGTTGCTCTGGCGTCCAATCTGGAATGCGCATGCTGTGTCCTTTGGTGTTCAGCGGTAGTAGGCTTCTACCTTGCCCTTGAGTTTCATGAGCAAGGGGTTGCCCTTGCGATCAAGTGCTTTGCCGGCAGGCACCTTAACCCACCCCTCGCTGATGCAGTATTCCTCTACATCTTTTCGATCTTTGCCGTTGAATCGGATGCCGATATCGTGCTCAAAGATAGATTCAACGTAAAAAGGACTGCGGGCATCGATGGACAGGTGGTCGGGCAAATCGGGGCGTTGGGGGGTATCGCTCATGTCTTTGTAATTTCATCAATGCAGAATAAACTTCAATTCTCCAACATTTAGGGGCTATTTGCATGACCGCCGCAACGATTGTTGAACTCGAGACTCAACACACAGCATCCGAAGCATCTCCCCTTGCGGTGCTTGGCCTATCAGGAACAGCTTTGCTAACGGCTTGCGGTGGAGGCGGCGAAGGCAGCACATCGACAACACCCCCAGCCGCCCCAGACAACAGCCCTGCCAACAATTTAGCCCTCACAGATGCCGCTAGATTTCTGCGTCAGGCTTCTTGGGGTGGAACCAGCCAAGAAATCAAGGACCTTGCGTCGACAGGGCCTCAAATTTGGCTCAATGGCCAATTCAATGCACCACAAGGCCAAACACTCACGCGGTGGCTGATTGAAAAAGGCTTCAATGACGCCAGCACAAGCAATAACGTGAACGGCGATGGCGGCTGGGTTCAGGCCATTTGGTGGAAACTTTTTAGCGCCACAGACTTGTTTAGGCAACGTGCTGCATTGGCCCTGTCAGAATTATTTGTCGTGTCTCAACTAGGGCTGCCTTTTTCTTGGCGCAACTTTGCCATTGCCAATTATTGGGAAATTCTTGAAACCAATTCATTAGGTAACTTCAGAACGCTCTTAGAAAGCGTCACGCTGTCCTCAGCCATGGGCACTTATCTGAACATGAAGGGTAACCAGAAATACGATGCCAAAACGGGACGCTCTCCCGATGAAAACTATGCGCGAGAAGTGATGCAATTGTTCACAATTGGCCTGTACCAATTGAACATCGATGGCACCCTTCAATTGGATTCACAAGGCAATCCCATTGAAAGTTATGACAACTTAGACACGCAAGGACTTGCCAGAGTGTTCACAGGTTGGAATACGGCCACGGGCACAGACGCTTCAGGTGAATTGGCCAACGCAGCCTATCGGCATGGCTTGCCCATGATGCTGAACGCCAATTTGCACAGCCCAGAAGAAAAGAAATTTTTAGGCGTCACCATTCCAGCAGGGACGCCTGGGGTTGAAAGCTTAAAAATTGCGCTTGACACACTTTTTAATCACAACAACACAGCCCCCTTCATTTCAAAACAACTTATTCAACGTCTGGTGACCAGCAATCCATCGCCGGCTTATGTTGCTCGCGTTGCCAATATATTTGTAAACAATGGCAAAGGCGTTAGGGGCGATATGAAAGCCGTGTGGTCCGCCATCTTGATGGACACCGAAGCTCGCCAAGTCAACCCACCCCCAAGCTTTGGCAAACTCTCGGAACCGATGGTCAGGCTGCTTCAATGGGGTCACACCTTTCATGCCACATCTACCGATGGCGCATGGACTTTGGGCTACACAGACGCCGATACCTCATTAGGTCAGATGCCCATGCGATCACCCTCTGTGTTCAACTTTTTCAGGCCAGGCTATGTGCCTCCAAATACCCAAGTGGCATCGCAAAACCTGGTGGCACCAGAATTTCAAATACTCACCGAGCCCACTGTGGTGGGTTATGTCAATTACATGGCGGGCACCGTGAACAGCGCGCGCAACATCAAAGCCGACTACACCACAGAAAAAGCATTGGCCACAAATCCTGCAGCCTTGGTTTCTCATCTGAATCTTTGCCTGGCTTCTGGCGCTTTAACCCCAGCCAATCAAAGCCTGATTGTCAACGCCATCACCAGCATCTCAGCAACCACTGAAACAGGCCTGCTCAACCGCATCTATGCAGCTGTTCTGATGGTGATGAGCAGCACCGACTACCTGATTCAAAGGTAATGCCATGACACAAAATACGCACTCAAATTTAACTCGCAGAGGCTTGCTAAAAAGCACTGCTGCGCTGGCGCTGCAACGCGTCAGCATTCCGATGGCTACCAGCTTGGGATTGATGGCCGATGCCGCAGCCCAATCGGCCAACGATTACAAAGCTCTGGTTTGCATATTTTTATATGGTGCCAACGATCACTACAACACAGTCATTCCCTATGACGTAGCGACTCACACCAACTATTACAACATTCGCAAAGGAACACCCACAGCAGGCACTGTCTACGATGGCATTGCCATTGGCCGTAACGCACTTTCTGCCACTGTTTTGTCCACTGCGCTCAGCGATGGTCGGCAGATGGCCTTAAACCCTGAGATGAGCGCCCTGAAAACTTTATTTGAAAATAAACGAGCTTCGATCTTGATGAATGTGGGCCCTCTGGTTGTTCCCACCAGCCGTATTCAGTACGACAAAAAATCTGTTCCATTGCCCCCCAAACTTTTTTCACACAACGATCAGCAAGCCTATTGGCAGTCTTCCTTTCAAACGGAAGGCGGCGCTAGGGGTTGGGGCGGACGTGCTGCCGACTTACTTTTGAGCAACAACAACAAATCAACACTCACGTGTATTTCCATCAATGGCAATGCCCTCTTTTTATCGGGACAAAATGCCATCTCCTACCAAATGAGTTCAACAGGCGCCACCACCATCAACGCCATTAAAGGGAAATCACTTTTTGGATCGGCCAATTGCGCAGCAGCCTTGCAAACCCTGATCACGCAGCAGAGTTCATTGCCGATGGCAAGCGACTACACCACCGTGACCAAACTACAGCCAGTTCAAGCATGAATGCTCTCTTTCCAAGCTCAGCGACCAACACCCTTTCGGCACAGCTCAAAATGGTCGCTAGGATGATCGAGCAGCAGGCCACCTTCGGTATGAAACGGCAGGTCTTCATGGTGGGCATGGGCGGCTTTGACCTGCATGATTTTTTAGCCACCCAGCACCCTCCCTTGCTTCAAAAATTAAGCAGTGCCATGAAAGAATTTGACGATGCCATGACCAGCCTAGGTAAGGGCTCACAAGTCACTGCATTTACTGCGTCTGACTTTGGCCGCACCCTAACCTCTAACGGCGATGGCTCAGACCACGGTTGGGGAAGCCACCACTTTGTGATGGGTGGCGCGGTCAATGGGGGGACAATATTTGGCACAGCCCCTGAAATAGGGCTGACGCACAATCAACAAGTTGGCAGTGGCCGCTTGTT
>JAJTGB010000026.1 GCA_021298995.1 Comamonadaceae bacterium
AAAGACCACAAGCTCAAGGACTGCATCAAACAACGTGCCCAGCCTTGCCGCTGAAAAGCCGGCGCGACGGTGATGTTGAGCAAATGAACTTCGTCTATGACCTGCATGGCCACAAAGTAGCCAATCAAATGTTCCTCGGCCACCAAGCGGTGCGCCACATAACCAGCCTTCAAGGCATCTTTGACATTGCCCAATGTCCAGGGATGGCTTTAAGCGGTTTGCTCCACGGCCACCACCGCTTGTAAATCGGCCTCCGTCATGGTGAGCAGTTGCACCTGGAGCGCAGGCGTCAACATTTGTTTGAGCTCTGGCGGCCACAGGTTCATGTTGGCGGGAGGCTTGTTGGAAGAGTTAATCCACTGGCTTTGGCCAGTTTAATGGCCTCTCGCTCTGCCGTGGTTTGCGCCACTTTGTCGCGAATGTAAAGGGGCTGAACCCACTCTGGCGCAACAGCTTGCTTACTCAACCACAAGGCCGGCGCCATGCGCAGCAAGGCCAAGGCATGCGGCACGGCAGCCACGCAGCGCACGTGAACACCGCTCAACTCAAACGCTTGCAGCGCAAAGCGCTCTTTGTAAACTTCAAAACCATTGCCAGCCAACACCAAGCGAGGCAAGCCTACTTGGCCCCCCTGGCTCCACTGGCTCAACTGGCTCAACTGGCTCAATTCTGCGGCTATCGCTTCGGGTGTGCCCACCTGCAAAGGCAGTACAGAGGTCCATTGCGCGGAAGCAGCCTGCCACCTGTAAACCCCCACATAAACCTCACTCATCCTAGCGTCCATCACCGACGCGATGTGCACATCTTCTAAGGGGTTGAAAGGCTCAGTGTCTTGTGCATCCAGAAGTGCCTGCCTGGCATCTTCCGCCACAGCCTTCAAACTGTCGACGGGAATGACTTTCAAGTTCGCGCCCAAAGCCAGGCCTTGTGCCACGGCACAGGCTGTTCTCAGCCCCGTGAAAGAGCCTGGGCCTTGGCCCACCACCAAGGCTGTCAAATCTGAAAGTTGCAACTGCGCTTGCGCGAGCAGCCTGTGAATGCTGGGAATCAATTGTGCCGAGGCATTGGCGCCGCCCACACCATGGTGGTGCCAGGTTTGATCGCCATGCGACAAGGCCACCGACATCATGTCGGTGCTGGTGTCAAAGGCCAAAAATTTCAAGGCTGAGGTCATGACTTCAAGTTTTGGAAAGTGAGGATTTGACCACGGCTTGCCGCACACCAAACAATATACCGCCAGTGACCAATACCAAACCCATCCACAAATTCCAGGACAAAGGCTCACCCAAAAATACCACCGCGCCCAATGCCGACAGGCCAGGCACCAACGCTGTGATCATGGTTGACTTGACGGGGCCAAAAGTGCGAATCATTTGCGTGAAGGTAATGCCTGAAATGACCACCGCACCCACGCCCTGAAATGCCGCTTGAAACACAATTTCAGACCACTCGGCTTGTGCCAAGTGCTAAACTATAACGACGAACCGTGACGCTGTAGACCGACCAACACAAAGCAGCCACCATGAACAAAAGGTCGCCGATCCAAACATTGCCGCCTTCAAAGGCCTGGAGCAGACTCATACCGCCCACCAAAATATCGCCGCACACAATCATGATCAAACCAATGGCGCGGTTCATGCCAATTTGCTCGCGCAAAAAAAGCCACATCAACAAGGTTGTCCAAAGCGGCAAACTGCCAGGCAAGAGCACAGAGGCGTGACCCGCAGGCGCATAAAAAAATCCGATGTAGGCCAACACCGCATACAACAAGCCGCCAAACAGTCCTGCCTGCACCGTGATGCGCAAAGGCAATGGCGACAAGCCCCACAAAGAGCCCACTTTTTCGCCGCGCTGTCGGGCTTCCCGCATAAGCCACCATGTCCAAGGCAGCAATACACTGCTGGCACCCAAAATGCGGGCGAAAGCAATGTCCAAAGGCAAGAGCACGTGAGATGCCGAGGCCCGCGCCACGACAATGAAGGAAGACCAGATGAGAACAGTGATCACGGCCGCCAAAGGACCGATGCTGCGTTGGGAAAAAACCATGTCCCAATGATACGTCCAAGGACGGCTAGACTTCAGGCATGCGCACACCTTGCTTTCAGGCTTTTTTTCGAATGGGTTTGACCTTGGTTTTGGCCGGCCCCAGCTTGGCCCTTGCAAGCAAACCCCAAGCTGCGCAAGCCGAAAAATCACAGCTGCCAGAGCCAGTGGCTCAGGCCTTCAAGCAAGCCAATATTCCGCTCAGTGCCGTCAGCATTGTGGTGGCTCCGCTAAGCACTGTGTCACCCAACACGGCACTACCCAAGCCCCGCTTGAGTCTTCATGCCAATGCAGAGATGAACCCGGCCTCCGTCATGAAACTCATCACGACTTCTGCGGGGCTTTCGCTTTTAGGTCCCGACTTCACTTGGCGCAACAAAGTGTTCATCGATGGCCCCGTCAAAGACGGCGTGTTGCAAGGCAATTTATATCTAAAGGGAAGTGGCGATCCCAAACTGGTCGTTGAACGGCTTCAAGCATTGCTTCAAGATGTGATGGTCAAAGGCATTCGCGACGTGAAAGGCGACATCGTTTTGGACAGCAGTGTGTTTGACCTGCCTGCCAAAAATCCGGCCAGCTTTGACGATGAGCCACTGCGGCCTTACAACGTCGCGCCTCAAGGACTTTTGTTGAACTTCAATGCCATGCTGTTCAAGTTCACCCCCGATGCCACACGCAGTGAAGCCAAAGTAGAAAGCGAGCCGCCATTGGCCAATGTGCAGTGGCCCAGTAGCGTGCCCTTGTCGGCGGGTCCGTGCCAAGATTGGCGCACCCAACTTCGCGCCGATTTTTCCCAAGCCGACAGCGTTCGCTTCAATGGCACTTACCCCAAAGCATGCGGTGAGCAAAAGTGGCCTGTGGCCTACATCGAACCGCAAAGCTTTGCCCCTCGCATGGTGCAGGCCATGTGGCGTCAAGCGGGTGGACTGCTTCAGGGTCAGGTTCGACATGGCAGCGCACCCGCAAACGCTGTGTTGTGGCATGAAGCGCAGTCGCTGCCCTTGACCGATATCGTGGCAGACATCAACAAGTTTTCCAACAACGTGATGGCGCAACAACTTTTTCTAACGCTCTCAAGCCAGCAAGACAGGGGCAACTTTGCGGCGTCAAAGCAGACCGTTTTGAAATGGTGGTCGCAGAACTTAAAAGACCAGAGCCTGCCCGTGTTGGACAACGGCTCTGGGCTCTCGCGCGAGGAGCGCAGCAACGCCCAAGCCCTCAGCGCCTTGCTGCATTTGGCCGCCCAAAGTCCCTATGCAACCGCTTTGCAAAACTCTCTGGCCATTGCGGGCGTGGACGGCACCGTGGCCCGATTGAAAGATCGGCAACCCAACTCCGTGGCCATTGGGCGGGCCCTTCTCAAATCTGGCAGCCTGAGAGATGTGGCTTCTTTGGCAGGCTACGTCGATGGCTTGAGTGGCAAGCGCTATGTCTTTGTTGTCATCGTCAACCACCCCAATGCCAATGCCACGCGCCCAGCCTTTGACAGATTGCTTGAGTGGACTGTGAAAGACGACAAAAAGTCATAGTTCAGACTAGTACTTACCCCATCACCGCCTTGCTTTGGCCTGCTTAAGATGGTCCACAAAAGAACGAGCGTTCTTTTTCAATGGGTCTTTTCAGCAAATCAAAACAAGTCATACAAAGAGGTGAAAGATGAAGTCCATCAAGTGGAAACTTGCACTGCTAGCTACAGCCACTGCCGCTATCGTGGCAGGCTGTGGTGGAGGAAGTGCCGATCCAACCAGCCAACGCGCAGGAATCACATCGGTCAAAGTCATGGGCGATAGCCTTTCTGACAGCGGCACGTTCAAAGGTATCCCAGGTTTTGGCCGCATGTTCTCTGTGCAAGACAGTGCCAGCGAACCCAACACCGTTTGGACTGAGCGCATTGCCGCCTTGCTTGGCACACCTCAACTGTGCAGTTTTTTCAAATTCACAGGCACCACCTTCATTCCTAATTCTGTAACAGGTTGCACCAATTTTGCGGTGGGCGGTGGCCGAATCAACAACTTCGACCCACTCTCTGGTGCAGGCAACTCACCGCTGTCCATCACCTTTCAATTGCAAACGGCCAGCGCTGCCGGCAATTACAAAAGCTCCGACTTGTTGCTCGTGGATGGCGGTGGTAATGACGCGGCCGATTTAGTGGGTGCCTATTTGGGCGCCGGCACCGATGGCGGCGTTGGTTTTGCTCGCATGGCAGGGACTTTGCTTCCCCCAGCCACATTGAACCCCTTGTTAGCAGGCGGTCAAACTGGTTTGGCACAAGCTGGCGGCCTTTACATGGTGGCTTTGGCCGACATGTTTTATGGCAGCATCAAAACCACGGCTTTAGACAAAGGCGCTGAGAAAGTTGCTGTTCTGAACATGCCTGGTATTACCAACACACCTCGCTTCCAAATGGCCCTGGCGGGTGTTGCGGCGGCCTATGGTGGTGGTACTGCAGGCGCTACCGCGCGCGGACAAGCCGAAGCCTTGTTCAAGTCTTGGGTTGAAGCTTTCAACGCCAGATTGGCGACCAACGTCGCTGGCGATAAGCGCATCGTGTTGGTTGACTTCTACACAGCCTTCAACGATCAAATTGCCAACCCTGCGCAATATGGTTTGACCAACGTCACCACGCCTGCCTGCCCACCGGTGCTTAACGCTCAAGGTCAGCCTGTCCTGTCGGGCGGCCTGCCAACCTACAACTTCCAAACCTGTACTGCGGCTGCGCTTTCCGCCATGACTCCGCCGCCTGGCGCAACCGGCGGGACCAACTGGTGGCAAACCTATGCCTTCTCAGATGGCTTCCATCCCACCCCCTTAGGCTATCAACTGCTTAGCCAGTTGGTTGCAAAGTCATTGGCCACAGCGGGTTGGCTGTAATTCAAGCAAAGGAGAAACACCATGAAATCTAAATTCTGCTTTGCGCTTTCAGCGATCACTGCACTCACTTCACTGGCTCTGAGCACCTCAGCCCAAGCACAATCACAAGGGAGCTGGCTGGTTCGGGGTGGCATCATGCAACTTGCTCCGCAAGTTACCAGCGGCACGCTGTCTGCGCCGTCTTTGCCTGGCGCACAAACAAGCGTGAGCAACAGCACACAACTTGCGGGCGGCGTCACTTACATGCTGAGCAACAGTGTGGCCATTGATCTGCCCCTGGCCTTGCCCTTCAAACACAACCTGTATGGTGCTGGCAGCATTGCCGGTGTGGGCAAAATTGGTGACACCAAAGCCATTCCTGCCACCGTCATGGTGCAGTATCGTTTTGGTGAAGCCGGCGCCTTGTTTCGCCCTTTTTTAGGTCTGGGCGTCACGTATGCCAAGTTTGACAGTGAGCATTCCACGGCCACATTGTCTGGCCTCACAGGTGGCACGCCCCAAAACCCCACCACGCTCTCAATTCAATCCAAGTTTGCACCCACCCTGCAATTTGGCGGTTCTTACAAAATTGATGAGCGCTGGTTTGTGGATGGTGCCATTACCAGAACGCCCCTGAAAACACGCAATACTTTGTCGACAGGCCAAACCTTGGACATTGAACTCAACCCCATTGGCATTAGCCTGGGTGTGGGCATGCGCTTCTAAAACTGCCCTTGCCAAAAAGCACCTTTCGAGGTGCTTTTTTTTTGGGCTTCAAGCGGCCGCTCTTTGAAGCCGATCGCGCACCCCTTCCCATTCAGGCGTATTGGGTGGCGTCTCAATCCAAATGCTGCGAACGCCACGCGCATCAAAGTTGCGCAACACAGCAAACACCTCGTGTGCCGCCTGCGTTGCATTGGCTGGCATGGCGCGCCAAAACAAACCCCCACCCAGCAGCTCTGGTGAAGGTTTTTGCACTGACCACAAACCCACGTTTTGCGTGTGTGGGCCCAAGGCTTCTAATGCCTTTTGCCAATCGAGGGTACTCATGAGTCGTACTTTGGCAGCCGGTGCGTAATGCGATGCCAAGGTACCCGAGGCGCGCGGAGCTTCTGCTTCCAAAGATTCTGGGCTAGCCAGTTTCAAGCCGCAGGCCTGCTCAATTTGCGTTCTGCTGATGTGGCCGGGCCGCAGCAACACGGGCACGCCACGGGTGCAATCGACAATGGTGGACTCAATGCCCACCTCGCATTCACCGCCATCCAAAATCAAAAGTGAATCGCCAAACTCTGATTGCACATGGGCGGCAGAGGTGGGGCTCACACGGCCAAACAAATTGGCACTGGGCGCGGCCAGGCCCCACACCCCTTTGGCTGCGCAAGCCTTCAGCACTTGGTGCGCCAAAGGGTGCGAGGGACAGCGCAGGCCCACAGAATTTTGCCCACCCGCTGCTTCGGCCGCCATGTCTTGAAGTCGAGGCAAAATAAGTGTGAGGGGGCCAGGCCAAAATTGCGCCATCAAGTTTTGTGCAAACGCAGGCACCTCACTGACAAATTTTTTGACTTCGTCGGCCGATGCCACATGAACGATCAGAGGGTGATTAGAAGGCCGACCTTTGGCTTTGAAAATTTTGGCCACGGCCGTTGCATTGCTGGCATCCGCTGCCAAGCCATACACTGTTTCTGTAGGCAAACCTACAAGCTCACCTGAGCACAAAGCATCAACGGCTTGTTGCACATTCAAGGGAAGAGCGCCAGAAATGATCATGGTTCGGTCAATCAGCTGCAGTCTGCGCGCAACTTAAAAAGCCTCGATGCCCAAAATGGCAGCGGCCTTCAGGGCCACTTGGCGCACCTCTGAAATGGAGGCGCCTGTGACATTGAGGTGTCCCATCTTGCGCGCTTTGCGCGCTTGTGTTTTGCCATACAGATGCAAGTGTGTGCCAGGCAATGCCAGCACAGCAGCCCAATCGGGTGTGCGCATTTTGCTCTGGCCATCAAACCACACATCGCCCAGCAAGTTCAGCATGATGGCCGCGCTGTGTTGGCGGGGTTGCGTCAAAGGCAAACCTGCCAAGGTGCGCACCTGCAAATCAAATTGTGATTGGTCGCACGCATCGAGCGTGTAGTGGCCGCTGTTGTGCGGGCGGGGTGCCATTTCATTGACCACCATGCTGCCATCTTGCAGCACGAAAAATTCCACGCACAAAACACCAACGTAATTCACACCATCGGCAATGGCGCACGCTGCAGCTATCGCTTGCGTCTGCAAAGCGGCGGGCAAATGCCCTTCATAAACTTCAGTCACGGCCAAGATGCCTTCACGATGCAAATTGCGTTGCACCGGAAAATTCACCATCTGTCCATCGCGCCCGCGCGCCACAATGACGGAACACTCCAGCGCAAGGGGCAACATCTTTTCCAGCACGCAAGGCACTTGCTTCAAGTCTTGCCATGCCTGGCGCAAAGCGTGTGCATCTTTGACGCGCACCTGGCCTTTGCCGTCATAGCCCATGCGCGCCGTTTTTAAAATGCCGGGCAGCAAGTTTTGCAACAAAGCGGCTTCCAATTGATCGGCAGATTCAATGGGCGCGTAGGGGGCACAAGCGACACCACACTTTCCAAAGTGCGCTTTTTCTGCCATCCGGTCTTGCGCAATGGCGACTGCCTCAGCGCCTGGTGAAACCGGCCTGTGCTTGGCCAATTCGCGCAGAGCAGGCGCGGGAACATTTTCAAATTCGGTGGTAATGGCTGCGCTGCATGCCGCCAATTGTTTCAAGCCTTCAGGATCGGTGTAAGCAGTTTGAATGTGGTGATGGCTGACCAGGCCAGCAGGACTGTTGGCATCGGGATCGAGCACTGCTGTGAAATAGCCCATGCTTTGCGCCGCATGCACAAACATGCGGCCCAATTGGCCGCCGCCCATCACACCCAAGGTGAGCGGTTCACTGCCGTTCACGCGCCACCCACTGGTGGCAAGCTCATGGCTTGCGCGGCAGCCGTTTGATCTTGTCTGAATTTTTCCAGCTTGGCTTGCAAGCCTGCATCTTGCTGCGCCAGCATGGCCACCGCAAATAAAGCAGCGTTGGCTGCGCCGGCTGCGCCAATGGCGAAAGTGGCTACGGGAATGCCTTTGGGCATTTGCACAATGCTGTGCAGCGAGTCGACGCCCTGTAAATGCTTGCTGGCCACTGGCACGCCCAACACCGGCACCACGGTTTTAGCCGCTAACATACCGGGCAAGTGCGCTGCACCGCCAGCACCCGCAATGATGGCCAACAAGCCACGTTCCAAAGCCGTTTCGGCATAAGTGAACATTTCGTCGGGCATTCTGTGGGCAGATACCACTTTGGCCTCATGATCGATGCCAAACTGTTGGAGAATCTGCACTGCGTGTTGCATCGTGTCCCAGTCTGAACTGGATCCCATGACCACGCCAATGCGGGTTTTGGCTTTAGATGCTGTGTTTGGCATGTTTGGCTTTGATGAAGCGTTAAAGAAAAATTGTCTCAACCGAATTTCGGTTGAATCCTTGAATTTTAAGGTTTAGGCCATAGGTCTGGTAAATATGATTGATGTCACCGTAGAAACTTTTGAAGCCGAGGTCATGGCGGCCTCCATGACCACGCCTGTGTTGGTCGACTTTTGGGCCCCGTGGTGTGGCCCGTGCAAAACCCTGGGGCCGCTTTTAGAGAAAGTGGAAGAGGCTTATGGTGGCCGCTTCAAGTTGGTCAAAATTGACTCCGACCAAGAGCAGCAACTGGCCGCAGCCTTTGGCATTCGCTCTATTCCGACGTGCATTTTGGTCAAAAACGGCCAACCGGTAGATGGTTTCATGGGGGCTGTGCCCGAAGGCAAGTTGCGCGAATTCCTTGACAAACACGTGCCTGGTGAAAACGAGGTTTTGGCCGAGGCCGAAGTGCAAGAGGCCGAAGCCTTGATGGAATCGGGCGATTTAGAAACCGCTCAAACCAAATTGCTTGAGGCCCTCCAAGCCAACCCTGCAAACGACGATGCCCGCTTCGACTTGGTCAAACTGCTGATCAGCATGGGCCAACTCGACAACGCGAGCACCGTGCTCAAACCCTGCCTCGCGCAAATTCCGCTCAAGTTGCGCTTTGAAGCCCTCAATCAGTGGCTCGAAGCTCTGGCATTTGTCACCACCGACCCCATGGGCCAATGGCCGCTTGAAAAGTTTGATGCCCTCATTGCCGCCAACAAGCGTGACTTTGAGGCTCGCTATGCCAAGGCCCGCGTGCTGTTGGCCAGCGACGATTGGACTGGCGCCATGGACGAGCTGTTAGAGATCATCATGCGCGACAAAAAATGGAACGACGAAGCGCCGCGCAAAACCATGGTGGGCTTGTTGGAGCTTCTCACGCCGGTTGCCCCCAAAGGCGGTGCGGACCATACGGGCAAATCGGCGGGGGGCATTGAACTCATGGGCAAGAGCGCAGTGCAAGAAGACCCCCAAGCGGTCATGGTTTCCAGCTACCGCCGCAAACTCAGCATGATGCTGAATTAAAAATAGTTGCTTGTCGAGCTAATTAGCGCGTAGCGCCAGCCTGAGCCTCAATCAGGCTGTGCATGCTGCGCAGCATGCCAGCCATCATCAAGAGCTCGCCCACCACAAACATGGGGCCCACCAGCAGACCGACCACGTCGTCAACAAACGCTGGCTTGCGGCCTTCAAATATGTGGCCCACAAACTGAATGGCCCAACCCAACACAAACACCACCAAACCTGGAAACCAAGAGGCGTCATAGAGACCTGTGAGCCCCCAACCGGTGGCGGCATCGGGGGTGTGGGCCAATGCAATCAACGCGCCATTGACCATGCTGGTGGCCAGGCCGAGCAGCCAATTGCCACGCGTGAGATACCACGCCGTAGAAAGCACCCACAACAGGCCCGCCAAGGTGACGGTATTGCCGGCGATGTCGAATGAAATCAGAGACAACAACATGCCAATGGACAGCACAATTAAGGGGATGCCCACCAAGTGGGTCAAGATGTTGCGGCGATCGCGGTGGTAGTGCGCGTACTGCACCATGAGTTCGGGCGCTGAACGAAACAAACTGATCATGAAAAGCTTCTCCCCAGTAAGAAGCGCTGGCAGAATCAATTAGCGGGTCAATCGCTGCAGCGCTTCTTCGTATTTTGCCGAGGTCTTTTCAATCACTTCACGGGGTAAACGAGGAGCCGGTGGGGTTTTGTCCCAAGGCTTGCCATTGACCAGCGTGGTCTCTAGCCAATCACGCAAAAACTGCTTGTCGTAGCTGGGTGGATTGATGCCTTCCACATAGCTTTCAGCAGGCCAATAGCGCGAAGAATCGGGTGTGAGCACCTCGTCCATCAAGACCAAGGTGCCATCGGCATCGAGGCCGAATTCAAATTTGGTATCGGCAATGATGATGCCCTTTTGAGCGGCAATGTGGCTGGCCGCTTGGTAGATGGCAATGCTGATGTCTTTGATGCGAGTGGCCAAATCCAGGCCAATCATTTCGACGGTTTTTTCAAACGTGATGTTTTCATCGTGGTCGCCCACGGCCGCTTTGGCGGCTGGCGTGTAAATGGGCTCAGGCAATTTGCTGGCGTTCTTTAAACCCGCGGGCAACTTCACGCCGCAAACCTGTTGACCCTCTTGGTATTCTTTCCAACCACTGCCAGCCAAGTAGCCGCGCACCACCGCCTCAACAGGAATGGGCTTGAGGCGCTTGACCAACATGGAGCGGCCCTTGACTTGTGACACTTCATCTGCACTGACCACACTCTCGGGGGCATCGCCTGTGAGGTGAATGGGGCACAAGTTCAAACCCTTGGGCCCCAGTTTGTCGAACCAATACAAAGCCATTTGGGTAAGCAGCACCCCTTTGCCAGGAATGGGCTCGCCCATGATGACGTCAAACGCACTGATCCGATCGGAAGCCACCATCAAAATGCGATCAGTACCCACGGCATAGTTGTCACGCACCTTGCCCCGTGCGAGCAAGGTGAGGGACGTTAAAGCCGAGGTGTGCAATGCAGAAACTGTCGTCATAGTGCCTGCATTATCGAGCCAATTTCAGTGAACGACTTGCGCCAACTCACCTTTTGCGTATTGGGCTGCCACCACTTGCAAACTGTGTCCCTTGATCTTGGGCGCTTGGCCTTCACAACCAAATTCAATGTAGCGCTGTTTGCAAATTTGCTTAGCCGCTTCGCGGGCAGGCTTGAGCCAATCGCGGGGGTCAAACTTGTCGGGGTTTTGCGCCATGAACTTGCGCACAGCAGCGGTCATGGCCAGGCGGATGTCGGTGTCAATGTTGATTTTGCGCACACCAAACTGGATCGCCTTTTGAATTTCTTCCACGGGCACGCCGTAGGTTTCTTTCATGTTGCCGCCATATTCGCGAATGATGGCCAACAAGTCTTGCGGCACGCTAGACGAGCCGTGCATCACCAAGTGGGTGTTGGGAATGCGCTTGTGGATAGCCTGAATGCGGTCAATGGCCAAGATATCGCCTGTGGGCTTGCGTGTGAATTTGTAGGCGCCGTGGCTGGTACCAATGGCAATGGCCAAGGCGTCAAGCTGAGTGCGTTTCACAAAATCGGCGGCTTGCTCAGGGTCGGTCAAGAGCTGCTCACGGGTCATGACCGCGTCGGTGCCGTGACCGTCTTCTTTGTCGCCTTGCATGGTTTCGAGTGAACCCAAGCAACCCAACTCACCTTCCACGGTGATGCCCAATTTGTGGGCCATGCTGACCACTTTTTGGGTCACTTCAATGTTGTACTCGTAGCTGGCAATGGTTTTGCCGTCGGCTTCCAAGCTACCGTCCATCATGACTGAGCTAAAACCCAAATTGATGGCGCCTTGGCACACATCGGGGCTTTGGCCGTGGTCTTGGTGCATGACCACGGGAATGTCGGGGTAAGACTCAACAGCGGCTTGAATCAGGTGCTTCAAAAAGCCTTCGCCTGCATATTTGCGAGCGCCAGCCGAGGCTTGCATGATGACGGGGGCGCCGGTTTCTTTGGCGGCCTCCATGATGGCTTGGACTTGCTCCAAGTTGTTGACGTTGAAAGCTGGAATGCCATAGCCGTTGGCTGCAGCATGATCCAGTAGCTCGCGCATCGATACGAGTGCCATGATGAAGAGTCCCAGAGAGTGAAAGAATTTTTCTACCAGCCCGTGTGTCAGGCCGATGCGCAGGACGAAGTCCTTTGGCAAAAGCATGTAACCGGCTTGTAACTGGTTCTGATTTTAACAAGTCACTTCTTGATTTGGCCGAGTTTTCTGCACTCAGACTATGATTTCAGTGATGTTTAGTCTGCGCACTCTGTTTTCTTCTTCCAGAACCCCCCCTCACTGGCCAACCGATGCCCTCATCAGTTTGGGGCTCATGCTGACTTTTTTGGCTTGGGACAGCACGGGCTGGGACATGGCACTGGCACGGCCTTGGGGCAACAGTGCTGGTTTTGCACTGCGCGACAACTGGTGGATGTCCACCGTCATGCACAACGGTGCCCGCAACCTCGGATGGTTGATTTTCTTGGCTTTGCTCGTTGGTGTTTGGAAGCCCTGGGGCGAATTCAAACACATGGCCAAAGCAGACCGTTGGGGGGTGTTTTTATCGTTCGTGGGCGCCTTGCTTTCAGTCACCCTGATCAAAGCCTTTAGCCACACGAGTTGTCCTTGGGACCTGCAAACATTTGGCGGTACTGCGCCATATGTGTCTCACTGGAATGTGTGGCTGGACGATGGCGGCGGCGGTCATTGCTTTCCCGCTGGCCATGCCTCCACCGGTTTTGCCTTCATTGCCGTCTATTTTGGTCTGCGACAAGCGGGCGCTCCGGGCGCTCGAAAATACTTGCTGATCGCCGTGTTGGCCGGCTTTGCGCTGGGTCTGTCACAGCAAATGCGCGGTGCTCATTTCATGAGCCATACGCTTTGGACCGCTTGGCTGTGTTGGACCGTGGGCGGGTTAAGCCACCACTTGTACCAAATGATGCGAACAGTGGTGAATCCAAAAAGTTAGGACTTACTCAGCTCTGCAAATTTTGAGCATGTTGGTACCGCCAGGTGCGCCCATGGGCTCGCCACAGGTGATGGCATAAATGTCACCCGCACCCACAATGTTGCGAACCTTTAACAGCTTTTCCGCTTGCGCCAAGGCGGTGTCTCGGTCGGCGCTGGTGTCCATGAGGAGAGGGCGAACATTGCGATAGAGCGCCATTTTGCGCTGCGAGCTGATTTTGGTGGTCAGCGCATAAATAGGAATGTTGACGCGGTGGCGGCTCATCCACAAAGCGGTTGAACCCGATTCGGTCAGCGCCACTATGCCCTTAGCATGCAGGTGGTGCGCCGTGAACAAGGCGCCCATGGCAATCGATTGATCAATTCGGCTGAAGGTTTGACCCGTGAAGTCGGCGTCCAATTCAACCTCTTCGGCCGCTTCGGCGGCCAAACAAATTTTGGCCATCTCGACCACGGTTTCAAGGGGAAATTTACCCGCAGCTGTTTCTGCGCTCAGCATGACGGCATCGGTGCCATCCAACACCGCGTTGGCCACGTCGCTCACTTCGGCACGGGTGGGTACGGGGTTGGTGATCATGCTTTCCATCATTTGAGTGGCCGTGATAACCACCTTGTCGTGGGCCCGCGCCAGCTTGATCATGCGCTTTTGCAAGGCAGGTACAACGGCGTTACCAACCTCCACCGCCAAATCACCACGGGCTACCATGATGCCGTCGCTGGCCAACAAAATTTCTTCCAAACGGGGGATGGCTTCTGCTCGCTCAATTTTGGCAATCAACCCGGGCTTGTGGTTGAACTCAGCCGCGGCCACATTGGCCAATTGGCGGGCCATTTCCATGTCGGTGGCATTTTTGGGGAAGCTCACGGCCACATAGTCGGCTTGAAAACTCATGGCCGTTTTGATGTCTTCCATGTCCTTGGCGGTGAGGGCTGGCGCAGTGAGGCCGCCGCCCTGTTTGTTGATGCCCTTGTTGTTGGACAACTCACCACCCAATTTGACGGTGGTGTTGACTTTTTCGCCCTGCACCGAATCGACGGTGAGCACAATCAAGCCATCGTTGAGCAGCAACACATCGCCAGCCTTCACATCGCGTGGCAGTTCTTTGTAGTCAAGTCCAACGCCCGATAAATCGCCAAGTTCTGTGCGGGAGGCATCAAGCACAAAATGCGCACCTGGTGCCAAATTGACTTTGCCTTCTGCAAACTTACCCACCCTGATTTTGGGACCCTGCAAATCGGCCATGATGGCCACTTCCCGGCCTGCCCGGGTGGCAGCCTCACGCACCAGCTTCGCGCGATCAATGTGGTCTTGGGCTTTGCCATGGCTGAAGTTCAAACGAACAACATTCACACCGGCGCGAATCATGGCTTCCAGCAATGCAGGATCGCTGGAGGCTGGGCCTAGGGTGGCAACAATTTTGGTAGCACGGGTTGGCATTTGAAAAAGTCTCCGGTGTAATTTAATTTCAATTTTCCCACGAAATGGGTTACATCCCGAGAACAAATTTCAATGGCAATTCAATGGCAACTCAACGGCAACTACGCCGTCAAACTGCGCAACAAAGCGCTGAGATTGGGCTGCGCTGCCAAATTCATGCACAAGCGCCAAGCTTCTTCTGTTTTGGCTGTGCCCAAAATGGGCGCGCTTTGATCGACAAATTTGGCCTTGAGCTGCTCGTTGCTCATGGGTTTTTCCAAACTGCCAATGGCGCGCTCAATGAAGATGTGGTGCTTTTGGCCGTCGGTGGTTTCCAAGGTGACATCAACAGAGGCCTCGTGAATGCTGCGGTCCACAATCAATTCAACCTTGTCGCGCACACCAATGACCAAGGGTGAGCGCACCACATCGTCGGCATATTCGTGCTCTCCTGCGCGACCATAAATGAGGGCCACCGCACACGCATGGAACACACTGAACTTGGCCAACAAGCCGTCTGTGGGTGTTTTTTTGCCGGTGAGTTCTTGCACCAAGGGGTGCGCTTTCAAGCTCACTTTGGCCACTTGCTCGGGCTTCAAGTTGTGCTTCTCACGCAACTGCACGCACGCGTCAATGGCGGGGTGAATCACAATGCCACACGCAAATGGTTTGTAGGTGTTGAGTTCAATTTCCCAAGAAGCACCCAAGTTTTCGGTGATTTCTTTCCAATCGGTTTTGTCTGAAAACACTTGCATCAAACCCCGCGGCGCTTCAAGCGCACGGGCCGACGAGGTGTATCCGTGCTTGGCCATGAGGGCTGACATCAAGCCCACTTTGGCTGCGCCACCAGGATGAAATGGCTTGGTCATGGTGCCAAACTGTTCGCGCAAGCCCACGGGTTGCGAGGCTGCAATGCCCAAGGCCATTTGCGTTTGCTTGGCATTCAAGCCCAGCAAACGCGAGCAAGCTGCGGCGCTGCCCAACATGCCGGTAGAACCCGTGATGTGCCAGCCGCGGTCATAGTGATTGGGGTACACGGCATTGCCCACGCGGCAAGACACCTCGACGCCAAGAACCAATGCATCGATCAATTGACGGCCGCTTGAGCCCAAGTGCTCGCCCAATGCCAAGATGGCAGAAGCCACCGGACCCGCTGGGTGGATGATGGTTTTGAGGTGCGTGTCATCAAAATCAAAGGTGTGCGAGCTGATGCCATTGAGCAGTGCTGCATTGGCCATGTCCACCCGGTCACTGCGCCCCAACACGGCAGCTTGGGCAGAAGGCGCCAATTCTTTCACAGCCCCCAATGCCGCCTCCATGGTCTCGTGAGTGCTCGGGCCAACCGCGCAACCTGCCCAGTTGGCAAAGGTACGGTGGGCTTGCGCTTCAACAGCGTCGGGCCAGCCCTTGGAGGGGTGGTTGGCCACAAATTCGGCCAGCATTTGAGTGATGGCGGGGGCATTGGCGTCGGCAACGACAGTGGTATTTCTAGCGGTCATGGAAAAAGGGGCTGTGAGGCCCATTAGATGAATCAAACGAAGCGCCGATCATAGGGGAAAAGCCAATTTTTGACCGAACCGGCCCGCACTGCGATGGTTGTGAGTGATCTCAAACCCGCCAAATGGGTCATTGACCCATGTCATGCATGGGAAAAGCCACTGGGTTTAGACTTGGACAATTGAAATAGTTGGCACACATGCCTTGCATCCGCGCATTTTTTGCGTCTTCACTATGACCACTGACTCGAAACCTGACAATTTGCAGCCGATCCCCTTGGACCAAGCCATGCCGCATCGCAAAGTCATTCGCGAGTGGTTGACGCCATTGTCTGACCGCTCCACTTTGCGCGCCGTTCTTTTGCTGATTGTGGACACCGCCTTGTTCATGGGCTTGGTCGCCGGCACGGTTTTCTTTGAATCTGTTTGGCTCAAACTTTTGTGCGGCATGGCCGCTGGCTTTGTGATTGGCCGCCTGTTCATCATTGGCCATGATGCTTGTCATCAAAGCCTCACACCACACCGTGAACTCAACAAATGGATTGGCCGTTACGCCTTTTTGTACTCGCTCACCCCCTTCAGCTTGTGGGACACCGGTCACAACGTGGTGCACCACGGCTACACCAACTTAAAAGGGGTTGACTTCGTGTGGACCCCTCTCACCGCTGAAGAGTTTGCAGCATTGGGCACCATCGACCGCCTGTTGCAGTACCTCTACCGCAGTGGCTGGGCGCCTGGCTTGTATTACCTGATTGAAATCTGGTGGAAGCGCGAATTCTTTCCGAACAAAACGCACATGCCCACACGTCGCCCTATTTTCTTCAAAGACAGTTTGTTGGTCACGGTGTTTGCGGCCTTGTGGGTGGGTGTGATGACCTATGCCGCCATTGCAACCGACCAGTCTTTGGCGCTCACCTTGGGCATGGGTGTGCTGTTGCCATTTTTGTTTTGGAACACCATGATTGGTTTCGTGGTTTACGTTCACCACACCCATGTGCGTGTGTCTTGGCACAACGACAAATCGGCTTGGACCAAAGCTCAGCCCTTTGTGTCCACCACGGTGCACCTCACATTTCCCATGAAAATTGGCAACATGGTGCACCACATCATGGAGCACACCGCGCACCACGTGGACATGAGCATTCCGCTGTATCGCTTGAAGCAAGCCCAAGCCAAGTTGGAAGAAATGTTGCCAGGTCGCATCATTGTTCAGCCCTTCTCTTGGGGCTGGTACTTCAAAACCGCCAAGGCCTGCAAACTGTACGATTTCTCGCGCGAGTGCTGGACAGACTTTCAGGGCCGCATGACCAGCCCTGTGCGCGGCAATTTGCCGGCCAAGTCTTGAAGACTTGAAAGCTTAAAGGCTTAAACGGATTGCGCGCGCTGGGTCAAAATGGCGATGGCCGGCAAGGTCTTGCCTTCTAGAACTTCCAAGAAGGCACCACCACCGGTGGAGATGTAGCCCACTTGTTTTTCAATGCCGTACTTGGCAATGGCAGCCAAGGTGTCGCCGCCGCCCGCAATGCTAAACGCCTTGGATTCTGCAATGGCCTGTGCAATCACACGCGTGCCGTTTTCAAACGCAGCAAATTCAAACACCCCCACAGGGCCGTTCCAAACAATGGTGCCTGCTGCTTTCAATTG
>JAJTGB010000155.1 GCA_021298995.1 Comamonadaceae bacterium
TTGCGTGTCAAACGCAATGCAAAGGGCGGTTTGGATTTGTTTCCCAACCAAAGCTCTGGCGTTCTGACGTCGGTGGTTTGGGGCGATGGCGTGGTGGACAACGCCGGCTCAAATCCCATTCAATCTGGCGATGCGGTGCGCTTCTACCCTTTCTCGGAGTGGTTGCAATGAGAATCACAGTGCGTTACTTTGCGTCGCTGCGCGAGGCCATTGGCCAATCGCAGGAAGACCTGCACACATCCGCTGGCCGAGTGGGGGATGTGCGTGATGAATTGCTAGCGCGGGGGGGGGCTTATGCATGCTTGAGTCGAGAGCGCTCAGTTCGATTGGCACTCAATCAGGTCATGGTGGATGAAGATGCGCTGCTGCAAGAGAATGCAGAGTTGGCTTTTTTCCCACCAGTCACAGGCGGCTGAATCATGGCGGCCCGAGTAGTCATTCAAACTGAAGACTTCAATGTCTCTCAGGTTTTAGATCAGTTGCGGGCTGGCGATTTGAGGGTTGGCGCCATTTGCAGTTTTGTGGGCACGGTGCGTGACACCCGTTTGCTGTCGGGTAACGCTGCCGATGAAATTGTTTCAATGGCGCTTGAACATTATCCAGGGATGACGGAGTCGGCCATCGAAGCCATGATTGACGAAGCACATCAACGCTTTGATTTTTATCAGGCCCATGTCATTCACCGTGTGGGCGACTTAAAACCTGCCGATCAAATTGTCTTGGTGGCGGTCTCGTCTGCTCATCGCGGCGAAAGTTTCAAGGCTTGTGAATTTCTCATGGATTACCTCAAAACGCAGGCACCGTTTTGGAAAAAAGAAGCCACTCCCGAGGGCGCCAAGTGGGTTGATGCGCGCGTGAGTGACGACGAGGCTTTGGCGCGTTGGGGTATTCAATCTCGCAACCGAGGCTGAATCTGAGTCTGAAGTGCGTTTCAGTGCCTGTAGGTCGGGCGCTCAGAGGGCGGCGATTCAAGGTGCTCAGCGCGCTGCGAGAAATCGGGTTGCTGCCACTGCGCCTTCTTCAAAGATTGCTCAATCAGGTGCAAGAGCCCATGCAGCAGTGCGGCTTGTAAATTGAATTCACACGAGGCGCCGCTGGCGCTGTCGCCGCTTTTGTCTTGAAACAACAAAACCAGGCTGCCGCTGTTGTGAAGATTGAGTTGGACATCGGTGACCAACATGGGCGTCTCACCAAGCGGAAGCTTGCGATTCTCTGAAACAAATGGCGTTGAAAAATCTGCTTTGGCCAGAAACTTTTCACGTTTCAAATCTGCCAACATTTGCTGTGCTGTGGTGTCTGTGGCCATCACTTGAGGATCGCGCGCTTCCAGCCGAACCACAGAGGCTTGCAGGTGCGGCAGCAATCTCAGGGTCATGGACCGAGTGAGCCAAAGTCGGAATTCTTGGTTGTCCTGGTTGCTCACCCGAAGCGACAAGCGGTCTTGACGTTCGTCATATTGGACTGACATCTGGTGAATGTTCATGGGCTTATTTTAGGGCCAGAGTCGCTTTGTCAGACTCAATTGACTTAAGCACTTGAAAAATACCCTGATCGGCCCAAAATGAAGCGCATAGGAGATTCAGATGCGAATTGACAAACTCACCACGAAGTTTCAAGAAGCGCTGGGCGATGCTCAGACCTTGGCCTTGGGCAAAGATCACGCTTACATCGATCCAGCCCACGTTTTGTTGGCCATGTTGCAACAACAAGATGGCCCGAAAGCGCTGCTGCAGAGGGCTGGCGTCAATATGACATCTTTGATGTCTGCTGCCAATGCGGCTGTGGAGCGGTTGCCACAAGTCACAGGTCAAGATCAGGTTCAGGTGGGGCCTGAATTGGTCAAGCTGATGCAGGCCGCCGAAAAAGAGTCCCTCAAAAGAGGCGATACATTCATTGCCAGTGAACTCTTTTTGTTGGCTTTGGCCGATGGCAAGTCTGAATTGTCCCGAACCGTCAAAGCTGCAGGTCTCAGTCGGCAAAGCTTAGAGACAGCCGTCGATGCCGTTAGAGGAGGGCAAAACGTGAACAGTGCCGAATCAGAGGGCCAGCGTGAGTCCCTCAAGAAATATTGCTTAGACTTAACCGAGCGTGCCCGCATGGGCAAGCTCGATCCTGTGATTGGCCGCGATGATGAAATTCGACGCGCTATTCAGGTTTTACAGCGTCGTACCAAAAACAATCCGGTTCTCATTGGTGAGCCGGGGGTGGGCAAAACCGCCATTGTGGAGGGCTTGGCTCAACGCATTGTGGCGGGCGAGGTGCCCGATTCACTCAAGGGCAAACGGGTTTTGTCTTTGGACATGGCGTCACTGCTTGCAGGCGCTAAGTTTCGAGGAGAGTTTGAGGAGCGTCTGAAGTCGGTGCTCAGTGAGTTGGCCAAGGACGAAGGGCAAACCATTGTGTTCATTGATGAATTGCACACCATGGTGGGTGCAGGCAAAGCTGAAGGTGCCATGGATGCCGGCAACATGCTGAAGCCTGCTTTGGCAAGGGGTGAGTTGCACTGCGTAGGTGCTACCACCTTAGATGAATACCGTTCCAAAATCAAAATTGAAATTGACTCCAAGCCAGAGGTGATCGACAAACTCGACAGGCGTTTGATTCAACTCCAAATTGAGCGCGAAGCGGTGAAAAAAGAAACCGATGAAGCTTCACAAAAAAGATTGAGCCTGATTGAAGAAGAAATTGTCAGCTTGAAAAAACAAGCCGCCGATTTAGAAGAAATTTGGAAGACTGAAAAAGCGCAAGCGCAAGGCAGTCAAAATGTGCGTGAAAAAATTGACCAGCTGCGTCAGCAAATTGAAGAGCTCACTCGCAAAGGCGACTTCAACAAAGTGGCCGAGTTGCAATACGGCAAATTGCCTGAACTGGAAAAGCTACTCAAAGAAACCCAAGCCAACGAACTCAACCCTGCCGCAGGTTCTGCGCCTCGCTTGCTTCGCACCCAAGTGGGTGCAGAAGAAATAGCCGAAGTGGTCAGCCGTGCCACCGGTATTCCTGTGTCCAAAATGATGCAAGGTGAACGCGAAAAGTTGCTCCAAATGGAAGTCAAGTTGCACGAGCGGGTGGTGGGACAAGATGAGGCCATTGTGGCTGTCTCTCATGCCATTCGCCGATCACGGTCCGGTTTGTCAGACCCCCAAAGACCGACAGGATCATTTTTATTCCTAGGCCCTACTGGGGTTGGCAAAACCGAGTTGTGCAAAGCACTGGCGGGTTTCTTGTTCGACAGTGAAGACCACCTCATTCGGATCGACATGAGTGAATTCATGGAAAAGCATTCGGTGGCTCGCCTAATTGGTGCGCCCCCAGGCTATGTGGGCTATGAAGAAGGTGGTTACTTGACCGAGGCTGTTCGTCGCAAGCCTTATTCTGTGTTGCTCTTGGATGAGGTGGAGAAAGCCCATCCCGATGTTTTCAATGTGCTCTTGCAAGTGTTGGACGATGGCCGCCTGACCGACGGCCATGGCCGCACGGTGGACTTCAAAAATACCGTGATTGTGATGACCTCCAACATTGGCTCGCATCTGATTCAAGCCATGGTGGGTGCGCCCAACGAGGACATCAAAGACGCGGTTTGGGGTGAGCTTAAAAACCACTTCCGTCCTGAATTTTTAAATCGCATTGACGAAACGGTGGTGTTCCACAGCTTGGATGCCAAACACATTGAATCGATCGCCAAAATTCAATTGAAAATATTGGAAGCTCGTTTGGCCAAGATGGATCTGCAATTGGAGGTTTCAGCCGCCGCTTTGGCCGAGCTGGCCAAGGTGGGTTTTGATCCTGTCTTTGGTGCCCGTCCCCTGAAGCGTGCTGTTCAGCAAAGGATCGAAAACCCCTTGTCCAAAATGTTGTTGGAAGGCAAGTTTTTGCCCAAATCGGTCATTCCAGTCGATGTCGACCCCGTCAAGGATCCGGGCGTCTTTAAATTCGACCGGGTTGTGAATTAAAGACGCAAGTACAACTGCTGCACATGGCGCTTTGAAAGTATCATGCGGCCTTCACTACTTGAGGCTGTATGAGCAATCAAAACGTCAATCAGAAAGAAGCTGTCAAACCTGCCCAAATGGGTGGCCATCTTTTGGTCGAGTGCCTCATTGCTCAGGGTGTGACCCATGCTTTTGGGGTTCCTGGCGAAAGTTATTTGGCGGTCTTGGATGGTTTCCACAAGTACCAAGATCAAATTCAATTTGTGACTTGTCGGCAGGAGGGCGGTGCTGCGTTCATGGCGGATGCCCAAGGCCGTTTAACAGGCCGTCCTGGCGTTTGTTTTGTCACGCGGGGGCCTGGGGCTACCAATGCCTCCATTGGCGTCCATACGGCGTTTCAAGACTCAACCCCCATGGTTTTGTTTGTGGGCGATGTGGCCTCAGACACCCGCGACCGAGAAGCCTTTCAAGAAGTCGACTTTTGCGCCTTCTTTGGCCCCAGCACCAAGGGCATGGCCAAACGCGTAGAAAGAATTGACGATGCCAAGCGCATTCCAGAGTACGTCGCGCGCGCTTTTGCAACGGCCATGAACGGCCGGCCTGGCCCGGTGGTACTGGTGCTGCCTGAGGACATGCTGACGCACGAGGTGACACAAAGGCCGCTACCGAAACTGGAGCCCGTTGAAGCTTGGAGCGATCCTGGTAGCTTGCGTCAACTGCGGGAGATGCTGTTGTCTGCGCAAAAGCCTTTTGTGATTGCAGGTGGCGGCGGTTGGACCACTCAGTCTGCCCAAGCCCTTCAAAGATTTGCTGAGAATTGGCAGTTGCCAGTTGGCAATGCGTTTCGCTTTCAAGACACCTTTGACAATTTCCACCCACTTTATGCAGGTGATGTCGGTATTGGCATCAATCCCAAACTTGCGCAGCGCATCAAAGAAAGCGACTTGATCATTGCCATAGGGCCGCGCTTGGGTGAGATGACCACCAGTGGCTATACCTTGCTTGAAGTGCCCAAACCCAAGCAGAAGCTGGTGCATATCCATGCCAGTGCAGAAGAGCTCAATCGGGTGTACCACGCCGATTTGGCCATTTGCGCCACCATGAATGCAGCAGCCAGGAGTTTGGAAGTCTTGACCGCGCCCCCAAGCGTGCCTTGGTCCGATTGGGCGCTTCAAGCCAATGCCGACTACGTGGCCAACACGCAAGCGCAGGCATTGGCTGGCTTGCCTGCAGACTCTGCCAACGGTCTTGTCAACATGCCAGAAGTGGTAGCCGCCTTACAGCGTCATTTGCCGGCAGATGCCGTGCTCACCAATGGCGCGGGAAACTTTGCCAGTTGGGTTCACCGATATTACAAACACCATGGCTTGAGCAAGGGGCACAAAACACAATTGGCGCCCACTGTGGGGGCCATGGGTTACGGCGTACCTGCAGGCGTTGCGGCTTCCGTGCTCACTGGGCGTGTGGCTTTCACCATTGCAGGCGATGGCGATTTTCTGATGAACGGGCAGGAGTTGGCCACGGCCACGCAACATGGTGCCAAATCCATTGTGGTGCTTCTGAACAATGGCATGTATGGCACGATCAGGATGCATCAGGAAAGAGACTTTCCAACCCACAACATGGGCTCCAACTTGAACAACCCCCACTTTGCCAACTTGGCCAAAGCCTATGGCTATGAGGGAATTCGAATTTCGAAAACAGAAGAGTTTGAGCCTGCCTTGATGGCGGCATTGGCGCGCAATCAAGGCACCTTGATTGAAATCATGCTTGACCCAGAAGTCATCACCACACGAGGTACTTTGTCGGCCATCACTCAGAATGCATTGAAGACCAAGTGAGGGTCAGAGCGTTCATAAAAAAAGCCGGGGTGACCCGGCTTTTTTTATTGGAAGAACACTGAATTACTTCAAGTGCTTGCCAATCAAGCCAGCCAATTCAAACATGGTGACTTGTGCTTTGCCGAACACTGCTTTGAGTTTGTCATCAGCGTTGATGTTGCGCTTGTTGACTTTGTCTTGCAGGCCGTGCTTCTTGATGTAGACCCACAATTTGCTCACGACTTCTGTGCGTGGCAGTGGGGCTGCACCCACCACAGCAGCCAATGCGGCGCTAGGTGTCAAAGCCTTCATGAAAGCCGCATTAGGGGTGCGCTTTTTAGCGGGGGCCTTTTTGGCTGCTGGCTTTTTAGCTGGAGCAGCTTTCTTGGCTGGCGCAGCTTTTTTAGCTGGAGCAGCTTTCTTAGCAGGAGCAGCTTTTTTAGCTGCGGGTTTTTTGGCGGGTGCTGCCTTCTTTACAGGAGCAGCTTTTTTTGCCGGGGTCTTTTTTGCAGTTGCCATTTTAAAAATTCCTTAAGTCGGAAGTTGGTTCGCAGCCGGAAACTTATTTATCCGGCTGAGCGCATGCTACTGGAGAAACACGCTGTTTCCAAGGGGAGAAGAAGATTTTTTCCCCTTG
>JAJTGB010000156.1 GCA_021298995.1 Comamonadaceae bacterium
CTTGCCGCCCGCATTGTGGGCTTGGACATTGCGGGGGTTGATCTGGTCGCCCAAGATATTTCCAAACCTATGAAGTCGCAAGGCGCAGCCATTGTTGAAGTCAACGCTGGCCCTGGCCTTCTCATGCACTTAAAGCCTGCCACTGGCGAAGCCAGGCCTGTGGGCAAAGCCATTGCCGCACATTTGTTCGCAGAAGATTCTGAGCCTCGCATTCCGGTAGTCGGTCTCATTGGTCAAGAAAATACCACGGGTACCAGCCATCTGATTGCGTGGTTGCTGCACCTGCAAGGACTTCAAACGGGCCTGTCTTCAGCCAAAGGCTTGTTTTTGGGTCAACGTTGCCTGCACCCCCAAAGCGGCATGGAGTGGGAATCAGCCCAACGCCTGCTGATCAATCGATCCGTTCAGGCTGCCGTCTTTGAAACCACCGCAAGACACTTGCTGGCGGAGGGCTTGCCCTACGACCGTTGCCAAGTTGGCATCATCACCTCCATGCCCAAAGCAGCTGGCCTTGAAGATTTGTACATTCAAAGCGATGAACAAATGCCCAATGTGGTCAGAACGCAAATGGATGTTGTGTTGTCACAAGGTATGGCCGTACTCAATGCCGAGGACGACGAAGTTGCCAATCTTGCTCAGTACTGCGATGGCGAAGTCACTTATTTCGCCAGCTCTGAAGAGCACCCCCGTATCATTCAACACCGCAGTGAGAACGGCCGTGTGGTTTTCTGGCGTAAAAATCATCTGATCTTGGCACAAGGCGAACAAGAAATTGAAGCCTTGAATCGACAATTGCCTGCCATCGATAAAGTATTCAAAAACAAGCACCTCAAATGCATGGAGGTCTTAGCAGCCTCAGCAGCCGCATGGGCGCTTGGCATTCAAACAGATCTCATCCGAGCAGGCATTAAAAGTTTTGGTCAAAGCCCCGGCGCTCACGGAGCCATCGCTGACTGCCAATTCATTCAACACCAGACTGCAAGACGCCCCTCAATCAGGACAAAGTTTCATGGAAGTTTCAAGAATTCGAGCTTTGCGGGGGCCCAATTTATGGAGCCGTCAAACCAGCATCGAAGCCATTGTGAGTTGCGAGTCTCAAGAGCGGGAAATGATGCCCGGCAATGAATTTGAGAAGCAACTCAGAAGAATTTTTCCGGCGGTAGGGCCGCTAGAAGGTTCCCGCCCCGGTCAACCCGCCAGCATGGCCCATGCACTGGAAAAAATCACACTCAGTCTGCAAAATCAAGCGGGTTGCCCCATCACATTCAGCCGCACAACGGCCACCGAAGAAGAAGGCATTTACCAGGTCGTTGTTCAGTACACCGAAGAAGCGGTTGGCAAATTGGCCCTCGAATGGGCTGAAAAACTTTGCCTGGCAGTGAAAGCCCAAACTGCCTTCGATTTAAACCAAGCCCTCACTGAGTTGCGCGATTTGGATGAAGACCTCCGCCTCGGACCTTCCACGGGTTCCATTGTCGATGCGGCGGTTCTCAAAGGCATACCCTACCGTCGCCTTACCGAAGGTAGCATGGTGCAGTTTGGCTGGGGTAGCAAACAACGTCGCATTCAAGCTGCCGAAACAGACACCACCAGTGCCATTGCCGAATCTATTGCGCAAGATAAAGACCTCACCAAGTCCTTGTTGTTGGCGGCGGGCGTGCCTGTTCCAATTGGGCGGCCCGCTCAGAATTTAGAAGATGCTTGGCAAATTGCGCTCAGCATTGGACTACCCATTGTGGTCAAGCCCCAAGATGGCAACCAAGGCAAGGGCGTTACGGTCAACATTGTTGAGCGTGAACTGTTTAACCAAGCCTACGAAACGGCCGCTCGCTATGGCGAAGTTTTGGTAGAAAAATTCTTGCCAGGCAGTGACTACCGTTTGCTCGTCGTTGGCAACAAATTGGTTGCGGCTGCCAGACGTGAGCCTCCCTTGGTTGTCGGTGATGGCATCCATACCGTCAAAGAACTGGTCGACAAAGTCAATGCAGACCCTCGCCGCGGTGATGGCCACTCCACTTCTCTGACCAAAATCAAGTTCGATGACATTGCGATCGGCCGCTTGAAGCTCCAAGATATGGAGCCTAATTCAGTTCCCGAAAAAGGTCGTCGTGTCATTTTGCGCAACAACGCTAACTTGTCCACTGGCGGCACAGCAACCGATGTCACAGACGATGTTCACGCAGAAGTAGCCGCTCGCGTAGTGGTCGCAGCCCAAATGGTGGGCGTTGACGTTTGTGGTGTAGATGTCGTTTGCGAATCAGTTCTCAAGCCGCTCGAAGAACAAAATGGTGGCATTGTGGAAGTCAATGCTGCGCCTGGCTTGCGCATGCACATCAGTCCATCGTTTGGCAAAGGCCGAAACGTTGGCAAGGCCATCATTGACTACATGTACCCCAACGGTGACAACGGCCGAATTCCAGTTGTTGCAGTGACCGGCACCAATGGTAAAACCACCACTGTTCGGCTGACAGCCCACATCCTTAAAGCCAACCAGCTGCGCGTGGGCATGACCAACACCGACGGTGTGTATGTCAATGGCCGACAAATTGACGATGGCGATTGCAGCGGCCCGCGCAGTGCGCGCAATGTTTTGATGCACCCAGATGTCGATGCAGCTGTGTTTGAAACTGCCCGAGGTGGCCTCCTGCGCGAAGGATTGGCTTTTGATCGTTGCCAAGTTGCCATTGTCACCAACATCGGCTCTGGCGATCACTTAGGCTTAAACTACATCACCACGGTCGAAGATTTATCGGTCCTAAAACGTGTGGTTGTGTTGAATGTTGCAATCGATGGCATGGCCGTCTTGAATGCAACCGACCCACAGGTTGCCATGATGGCCAGAATGTGTCCCGGTGATGTCACTTTCTTCGCGCTTGACGCACACCACCCTGTCTTGGCCACCCACCGCGCTCAAGGTAAGCGAGTGGTTTACACAGAAAATGGCAGCATTGTGGCCCAGCAAGGCAAGCAGTATTTTCGCATTCTCCTTAGTGACGTCCCTCTCACCCGCCAAGGACAAATTGGTTTTCAAACTGAAAATGTCATGGCGTCAGTGGGTGCAGCTTGGGCCCTCAATGTGCCATGGGACACCATTGCGCAAGGCTTGTCCACATTCATCAGTGACATTCAAGGCGTGCCGGGTCGATTCAATGTGTTTGATTACAAGGGGGCAACTTTGATTGCCGACTACGGTCACAATCCCGATGCCATTCAAGCCTTGGTTCACGCGGTTGACAACATGCCTGCAGAAAAGCGAGTGGTGGTCATCAGTGGTGCAGGTGATCGCCGTGATCAAGACATTCGCGATCAGACTCAAATTTTGGGCGCCGCCTTTGATGAAGTCATTTTGTACCAAGATGCGTGCCAACGCGGCCGCACCGATGGCGAAGTGATTCAATTGCTTCGCGACGGTCTCAATGGTGCTGTCCGAACCCAATATGTGCAAGACATTCAAGGTGAGTTCAATGCCATTGATGCGGCACTTGCGCGACTTTCTGCAGGCGACTTATGCCTGATTTTGATTGACCAGGTTGAAGCAGCACTGGCCTACATCCAAGGCAAGGTGAACGAAAGCCAAGTGGCTTCAGCCAAGTAACATGACGCCCGTGCAGGTTGCCACCAATGTGGCAGCCCACTGTAAGTATCGCTTCCAATTCGGTTTTGGCGATTCAATGGCTTGGTGTATCAATCGTCCCATCCAAATCGACAGTCCGAATGAAACACCTAAGCCCACTGCGTTGACGGTGATATTTTCAGGCCAAAAATTAAAGACCACCGCACTCACCAGCAAGCTGACGCTGAAGTGAATGAGAAAAATAGCGTAAGAAGCGTTTGACAGTTCGCGAATCCATTTCCTTTGGAGGCACTGAATAGCATTGCAATCATTTGCCTCATACCAGCACAGTAACAAAGCCGTTGCAATGGCCAGCAGCAGCCTGCTTCTAGAGTGGTATGCCATAGCAACAACACCAACTATCAAAATCAGCAAGCCAAAATTTCGCACACTGAATTTGAAACCA
>JAJTGB010000157.1 GCA_021298995.1 Comamonadaceae bacterium
CCTAGCGAATAAATGGGGTCAGATCAACATTAATTTGGTCAATCGGTTGAGGGCAGGGAGGAATGGGGGCTGAACGATTTCTGGTACTCCAGTATGAGGAAGCCCCCATTCCTCCCTGCCCTCAACTGATTGGAAATTAATGTTGATCTGACCCCATTTATTGAAGCAATCTTGGCAAGAAGATGATTGCACCAACAGCTGCGGCGCCGATGCTGAAGATCAAAACGCCAGCGGCTGCGGCGTCTTTGGCTTGGCCGGCTGTTTCTTGCCATTCGGGGCTGGCCACGTCCACTGTTTTTTCAATGGCGGTGTTCAAAGCCTCTGCGCCAATGACGGAAGCTATTGCAAAAACCACCGCCACCCACTCCAAGACAGAAATCTGAAAATACACACCCAATGCAACAGCAACAGCAGCCGCAATCAAATGAATCTGGGCATTGGGCTCAGCAAACACCACTTTGAGCCCTCTCAAAGCATGGCCGAAAGATTGCAAACGGGAGATTGATTTTTGCGACATGTCTTTCCTTTTTGCGTGGGCACCTTCAAGGCGCGGGCTTGCTCACGGCTGAATTGGCCGACCGCCTGAGAATCTCGCGCTTCAAATCGGCAAAGCTTTGAAGCGCGTTGCGCTTTAACAGCTCTTCAGCAACAACCAAGGGCGCCCATCTAGCCGGGTCGGTAATGAGTGAATATTCCAGAAGCGTACCACCGCCAGCCTTGGCGTGAAGTTGCGTGAACATCGACACGCGCTTTAAATCGCCGCCCACCGCCACGCTTTGAATTTTCTTCTCAATGGGGTTGAGCTGCACGTGGTAAATGGCTTTGATCTCCACGTTCAGCGCATTCCAACCCACGCGACCCACCTGCTCAACTTGCAACTTATTTGGCGCAAGAGGTGTTTCGGAACTCGATTTCAAACTGCTGATGAACTTGGCCGAATTTTGATAATCCGTGATCACTTGCCAGACAATTTCAATGGGCGCATCCAAGTGAAGCTTGACATCTACTTTGACGCAGTCCTCTCGGCTACCAGGTTCGCAAGGGCGCAGCAGCGCAGAGCGAATATCCAACTCAGTTTCTGATAGCGGTGCAGTGGCACTCCATGCATTGAGTGCAGCAAGGCTGAGCAACACACAACACCACAGCCGCTTGACGCTGAGCATGGCCGCGGGCTTCATGTTGTTCAATTAGAACAATGGTTTTTGCCAAAACACCGCAAAGCCGGATTTGGCAGGCATGAGCGACACCGCACCTCCCGCTAATGGCCGCGTGAAATACTCCGCTGCGGCATAACCCAAGCCAGCACCCACCAATACATCTTTGGCGTAGTGCTTGTCAGCTTTGACACGCGCCAAAGCGGTTAGGCCCGCCGCTGCGTAAATGTAGGGCGAAGCCTCGGAGGCATAACGTTTGTCAATAAACCGAGCCGCCGCAAAAGCGATGGCGGTGTGCCCAGACGGAAAACTGTCGTTGCCCGAACCATCGGGCCGCTGTTCGTGAATAAGTGACTTCAGCGCCGTGGTGGCAGCCAAGGTAGCGCCCAAGGAGTAAGTAAGCTCTTTGACGCCCTGCGAGTCGCCTTTGCCAAACGCAGTGCCAGCCGCCAAAAGCGGCAAGCCAACGGCCAATGCATCAGACACATTACCCCAAGTTTGCACACCGCCAGCATTGGCAACACCCGACAGTGTGAAGGCGATAGAAAGAGCAAGGGCTTTGGCTGACTTCATGTATTGAGAACTCGTTTGGATAAACCCGAATTCTCACATGAAAGCACGCAGCGTTACTCTTTCTAAGCCAGTCAATTATTTGCTGGCAGGCGCAGGCGCTGCAGCGGGGGTGGTTGCGGGAGCAGCAGGGGCAGCAGGCGCCGCATCGGCAGCCGCAGGAGCAGCCGGAGCAGCAGGCTCTGGTGCTGGTGAATGCACGGCCTCAGCACCGTGCTTCTCACCACTCATATCCAAACTGTCGCCGCCTTTAGAAATGACAAACAAAGCCAGGCCAGCGAACACAATAAATCCAACGACTATTTTCCACATAGGTTTCTCCAAAAATAAATTTCGCAATAGAGGTTTTTAATTGGGGTGATTTAAATGGGGTCAGATCAACATTAATTTGGTCAATCAAAGGAGATCAAGGGTAAGGGGGCTGAACGATTTCTGGTACTCCAGTATGAGGAAGCCCCCTTACCCTTGATCTCCTTTGATTGGAAATTAATGTTGATCTGACCCCAATTAAAAAAAAGCCCTCGGTGAGGAGGGCTTCCCGATTAATCGTTGGCGTAAATGTCAACGTCTTTGGTTTCCTTGATGAACAAGCCACCAATGACCACCGTTGCGCCAGCAATGATGATGGGGTACCACAGACCGTTGTACATATTGCCAGTTTGCGCCACGATCGCGAAAGCAGTTGTAGGCAAAAGACCACCGAACCAACCGTTACCGATGTGGTAAGGCAAGGACATGGAAGTGTAACGAATGCGTGTTGGGAACATCTCTACCAGCATGGCAGCAATAGGACCGTACACCATGGTGACCAAGATCACCAAGTAAGTGAGAATGATAATGACCTTGACCTTGTCAAACTTGGCCATGTCAGCTTTGGGTGGGTAACCAGCAGCCTTCAAAGCAGCGCCCAAATTGGCACCCAACAAAATGTTGCCAGCAGTCTTCTCGTTGCTCAAATCTTTAACAGACTTGTTAGCAGCCTCCAACGCTTTGGCGTCTTGTGGTTGAGCAGCAGTCAGTTCAGCAACCTTAGCTTCGGCTTTGGCCTTGGCTTCAACGATGTCTTCTGGTGTGTACTTAACCTTCACCAAAGTCTCGCCCACCTTGATGGTGGCAGGTGTACCGGCAGGTGCCACTTCATTGGAGTAGCTTACTGATGCGCCAGCCAAACGTTGCTTGGCAATGTCGCAAGAAGAAGTGAACTTCTTGGTGCCTGTGGGGTTGAACTGGAATGAGCACTCTGCAGGATCAGCAGTGACCACCACTTGTGATTTAGCTTGTGCAGCGGCCAAGTCTGGGTTGGCAGCAGCGGTCAAAGCCTTGAACACTGGGAAGTATGTCAGGGCAGCCAACAAGCAACCGGCCAAGATGATGGGCTTGCGGCCAATCTTGTCAGACAGTGAGCCGAACAAGATGAAGAACGGTGTGCCGATGATCAAAGAAATGGCCACCATGATGTTGGCAGTAGCGCCGTCCACTTTCAGGGCTTGTGTCAAAAAGAACAAAGCGTAGAACTGGCCAGAGTACCAAACCACAGCTTGACCGGCTGTCAAGCCAACCAAAGCCAAGATCACGATTTTCAAGTTTTTCCACTGACCGAAAGATTCGGACAAAGGAGACTTAGACGTTTTGCCCTCTGCTTTCATTTTGGCAAAAGCAGGTGACTCGTTCATGCTCAAACGGATGTAAACCGACACGGCCAACAACAGAATAGAAACGATGAACGGAACGCGCCAGCCCCAATCGGCAAAAGCTTCTTCGCCAACGATGGTACGTGTGCCCAAAATCACCATGAGTGACAAGAACAAGCCCAAAGTGGCTGTGGTCTGAATCCAAGAAGTGTAAGCACCGCGCTTGCCATGAGGGGCGTGCTCGGCCACATAAGTGGCAGCACCACCGTACTCACCACCCAAAGCCAAACCTTGCAACAAGCGCAAGCAAATGAGAATGACGGGAGCGGCCACGCCAATGCTGGCGTAGTTTGGCAAGATGCCCACGATGAACGTGGACACACCCATGATCAGGATGGTGACCAAGAAGGTGTACTTGCGACCAATCATGTCGCCCAAGCGGCCAAAGAAAATGGCGCCGAAAGGACGGACGATGAAACCGGCGGCAAAAGCCAACAGCGCAAAAATGAAAGCAGAGCCTTCGTCCAAGCCGCTGATAATTGCGGCGAGTGAACCGTAGAGGTAAAAGTCGTACCACTCGAACACGGTGCCCAGCGACGAAGCGAAGATCACCTTCTTTTCTTCGGCCGACATGGGGCGGTTTTCAGTTGTTGCCATAGCGCTGTCTCCAATAAATAGCCCTCGACACGAAGGCTTGGGGGCGATTCTTGGGGCTGGCTCTGACCCCCCTCTGACACCAAACCAACAGGGGCTGACAGACCTAGGTGAAACCCTAGGTTTTTATTTCTCATTGTGATAAATATCGCAAATCAAGGGTAAACACTTATTTTTGAAGATATCCCCTTTGCGTCGAAGTATGTTCAAGTTGCGAGCATGAGTGACCGCCCATCCAACCCAGCTGACGAAACTTCTCAGCCTCTTTCGGCCGAAGAGTTTGCGGCCCGCGTGAATCGCTTGCGCCTTGTCTTGCTTGTGGTTTGGGGCAGCGTGACGTTTGGTGTGGCGTTTTTTGCGCGTGACCTCAACTTCACGTGGCTAGACAGACCCTTTGGCTTTTGGATGGCGGCGCAAGGCTCGGTACTGATGTTTTTGGCCATCACCTGGATTTATGCCTTGTTGGTCAACCGCTGGGAACAACAAACGCAGCGCTAACTACTTGGCGGCAGGCGCCCTTCGAATGCCCACGGGCAGCTTGCCCGCATCGCGCCAATCGGCACTCTCAAACCACGCATCGCCTTCGAGGTAGGCGCGCAGCATAGGCAGTGCATCGTTGCCCCAAAACACTTGGCCATCCACCACCATGCTGGGCACGCCAAACAAACCCAAGTCGATGGCCTGCTGCGTTTGCTGCTGCAACAGCTGCTTCACCTCTGCCGATTGGGGGTCTAGAAAACTCGCAGAGGGCTGACTGAACAAATGCGCCTGCAGTGTGGCCAAGCGATCTGGGTCTGTGGCTTCTAGGCCTTCACACCACACATGGCGAAAAATGGTTTCCACCACGTAGCGATTAGGTTGCCCTTGCATATTAGAAGATGCAGCCGCCACAGCCAATCGCAGCAATGCCAAAGAATTGAAAGGATGCGCAGCAGGCATTTTCAAATCTGTGCCTTGTTGCTTGGCCAGCCACATCACTTGCCGATAGGTCCAATCACGCTTGCCCAGAATTTCGGCAGGGCCCAACTGGCCATGGTGTTTGAGCATGGCGCCAAACACCACAGGGTGGTAATGCACCTCGTGGCTAATGCCTTTGAGGGTTTGCGGCAAAGCCTGAAACGCCAACCACGCGTAGGGCGAATTTGAGCATGGCGCCAAACACAACAGGGTGGTAATGCACCTCGTGGCTAATTCCTTTGAGGGTTTCCGGCAAAGCCTGAAACGCCAACCACGCGTAGGGCGAAATGAAGTCGAAATAAAAATGAATTTGTTTCATGAGCCAGACAGTCGCTGGGCACAGCGCTGTTGAATGTGTTGCCACACTTGGCGCTGCTGCGCGCTGGGCATTTGGCCCCAAGCGCCTATTTCGTCAATGTTGCGCAAGCAGCCTTCACACAAACCCAGCGTGGGGTGCACCACACATACGGATACGCAAGGTGATGGCACGTGCTCGGAGTCTGAAGCCAAGACTTGCTCGGCTTTGAGTTGCAGGCGGGTAATCAAGCTCATGCGTTGAGCATGGCCGTGGCCACGCGCGAGCCCGATGGGCGTTTTAAGAATTGGCTAATGAACGCGCCTGCGTCGACCAACTTTTTCAGGTCGATGCCTGTTTCAATGCCCATGCCGTGCAGCATGTACACCACGTCTTCGGTGGCCACATTGCCTGTTGCGCCTTTGGCATAAGGGCAGCCACCT
>JAJTGB010000158.1 GCA_021298995.1 Comamonadaceae bacterium
ACCAATTTGTAGTCTTGGAAAACGGTCTTGATGGTTTCTAAATAATAGTCGGCATCCATGTCGAGCACAGCGTTGTACTCGTCATAGAACTTGCGGTGGGCTTCTGTGCTGGCGTCATCGCCTTTGATCAGGTCTTTGAAGTAATCGTAATGGCTAGAGGCATGGCGATCGGGGTTCATGGCCACAAAGCCGGTGTGCTGCAAGAAGCCAGGATAGACGCGGCGGCCAGCACCTGGGAAGTTGCCGGGCACTTTGTAAATCACATTGTTTTCAAACCACTCGAAGCTCTTGTTCATGGCCAAATTGTTGACAGCGGTGGGCGACTTGCGCGCATCGATAGGGCCGCCCATCATGGTCATGCTCAGAGGTGTTTTTTCACCTCTTGAAGCCATCAGAGACACAGCGGCCAACACAGGCACTGTGGGCTGGCAAACGCTGATCACGTGACAGTTGCCATAGGCGGCTTGAACGTGCCCAATAAACTCTTGCACATAGTTGACGTAGTCGTCCAAATGGAACTCGCCATCTTCCAACGGGACCAAACGCGCATTTTTCCAGTCTGTGATGTAAACCTTGTGGTCTTTCAACATGGTTTTCACGGTATCGCGCAAAAGCGTTGCGTAGTGGCCAGACAACGGGGCAACAATTAAAACAGCGGGTTGTTTTTTGAGTGCATTGAGGGTGGGTGCATCATCAGAAAAACGCTTAAAACGGCGCAATTCACAAAATGCTTTGTCAATCTCAACGCGCTCATGAATGGCCACATCCACTTTGCCAACCTGCACAGTGCGAATGCCAAACTCGGGTTTGACGTAGTCTTTGCCCAAGCGGTGCATCAATTCGTAGCCAGCAGAAACCCGTTGTGCCAAAGGCAAATGGCCTATGGGGTTCTGGGGATTGGTCAGCATTTTGGCCGCCACTTGGGCCAATTCTGAGAAGGGCTCCATGAAGGAGCGTTGGGTTTCGTAGATTTGATAAAGCATGGCTAAAACCCTTTAAATTGTTGCACTGCAGCAATATATCAGTTGTGATGCAAAGAAAGTGGAGTGGCGCACCTAATTAAATTCACACCAGTGACACCAACTCCAGATATTGAGGCCCAAGATTTAAACAACCTTGGCAATGGCCTGGCACACATAGTCAATGTTTTTGCTGTTCAAAGCAGCTACGCACATGCGGCCTGTGTCTGTGCCGTACACACCAAACTCAGAACGAAGGCGCACCATTTGGTCTTTGCTAAGGCCTGAGTAGCTGAACATGCCAATTTGGGTGGTGATGAAACTCATGTCTTGCTTGACGCCTGCCGCTTTGAGGCCGTCCACCAGCTTTTGGCGCATGGCCTTGATGCGAACGCGCATTTCAGCCAGTTCTTTTTCCCAAGTAGCACGCCATTCTGGGTTGGCCAACACAGCCGCCACCACAGCACCGCCGTGAATGGGTGGGTTGGAATAGTTGGTGCGAATGACAATTTTCAATTGGCTCAAAACCCGGCTGCATTCTTCCTTGTCTGCGCAGACCACAGACAAAGCACCGACGCGCTCGCCATAGAGACTAAAGCTCTTGGAAAATGATGTGGATACAAAGAAGTTAAGGCCAGCGGCCACAAACTTGCCAATGACGGCGCCGTCTTCTGCAATGCCATGACCAAAGCCTTGGTAGGCCATGTCTAAAAAGGCTGTGAGGTTTTTGCTTTTCACAACCGCAATCACTTGGTCCCATTGGGCCGCAGTGATGTCATAGCCAGTGGGGTTGTGGCAGCAAGCATGCAACACCACAATGGTGCCAGCCGCCGCTGCATTCAGGCTGGCCAACATGCCTTCAAAATTGACGCCACGTTTTTCTGCGTCGTAGTAGGCGTATGAGTCGACTTGGAAGCCGGCATTGGCAAACAGGGCGCGGTGATTTTCCCAGCTGGGGTCAGAGATTAAAACCTTGGCGTTGGGGCTGACCTTTTTCAAAAAGTCGGCGCCAATTTTGAGGCCGCCCGTGCCGCCAATGCCTTGCACTGTAGCCACGCGGCCAGAGCTAACGGGCTCGCTGTCTGCACCGAATACCAAACTCTTGACCGCTGCGTCGTAGGCGGCAATGCCATCAATGGGCAAGTAGCCGCGGGCGCTGGGCTTGTCCATCATGGCTTTTTCGGCTGCTTGCACGCATTGCAGAAGGGGAAGTTTGCCGTTGTCGTCGAAATATACGCCTACGCCCAAGTTCACTTTGTGGGGGTTGGTGTCAGCTGCAAATTGTTCGTTCAAACCCAATATAGGATCACGGGGGGCCATTTCGACGGCGGTAAACAGAGACATGAAAAAAAGTCCTTGTGGGAGGTTATGAAAAACTGTTTCTGACTGGCAGAAACCCAAAACCTAGGTTAGGCTTTAGGGTTGCCCCTAATTTTAACGGCTCTTTCCCCCATTTTTGCCCCCAATTGACACATCTCAAGAAGTTCCATGGCCGTATTACCCGTCACCTCTGAAGTCGTTCTCGAGTCGGTTCCGTTTGTGGCACCAGAGGGTCGGTTCGTGCAATACGACGGTTCACCCTTCGAGCTGTATCAGCCTTATCCGCCTGCCGGCGACCAACCCACGGCCATCGAAGGCTTGGTGGAAGGTTTGAACGATGGCGAAGTGTTTCAAACCTTGCTAGGTGTGACGGGATCGGGCAAAACCTTCACCATGGCCAATGTCATTGCCCAAATGGGTAAGCCAGCCATTGTGTTTGCGCCCAACAAAACCTTGGCGGCGCAGTTGTACTCAGAATTCAGGGAGTTTTTCCCCAAAAATGCGGTTGAGTATTTTGTCAGTTACTACGACTACTACCAGCCTGAAGCTTATGTGCCACAGCGCGACTTGTTCATTGAGAAAGATTCGGCCATCAATGAACACATTGAGCAAATGCGTTTGTCGTGCACCAAGAGTCCCGAAAGTTATCACCGCATGATCATGACGCTGCGCACGGGCGACAAGGTGGGGCAACGTGATGTGATCTCACAACTCATTCGCATGCAGTATCAGCGCAATGACCAAGACTTCAGTCGCGGCAAGTTTCGAGTTCGGGGCGACACCATCGATGTTTTCCCGGCTGAACATTCCGAGCTGGCCGTGCGCATTGAATTGTTTGACGATGAAGTGGAAAGTTTGCAGTTGTTTGATCCATTGACGGGGCGTATTCGTCAAAAGATTCCGCGCTTCACGGTCTATCCCTCAAGCCATTACGTCACGCCCCGCGACAAGGTGTTGGCGGCCGTTGAAACCATCAAAGTGGAATTGGCAGACCGACTTAAAGAGTTGGTGGGCATGGGCAAATTGGTGGAGGCGCAGCGCTTGGAGCAACGCACTCGTTTTGACCTCGAAATGCTGAGCGAAGTGGGGCACTGCAAGGGCATTGAAAACTACACACGCCATTTGTCTGGCGCAGAGCCTGGCGCAGCGCCCAGTACCTTGACCGACTACATGCCACTCGACTCCATCATGTTTTTGGACGAGAGTCACCAAATGATTGGCCAGCTCAATGCCATGTACAACGGTGACCGTGCTCGCAAAACCACCTTGGTGGAATATGGCTTTCGGCTGCCCAGTGCGCTAGACAACCGACCTCTTAAATTTGAAGAATTTGAAACCAAAATGCGCCAGTGCATTTTTGTGTCTGCCACGCCGGCCAATTACGAAATCACACATGCTGGCAAAGTGGTAGAGCAATTGGTCAGGCCCACAGGCTTGGTCGATCCCGAAGTTGAAGTGCGGCCCGCCATTCACCAAGTGGACGATGTGCTGCAAGAAATTCGCATACGCGTTGAAAAACACGAGCGGGTGCTTATTACTACGCTCACCAAACGCATGGCGGAGCAACTCACCGATTACCTTTCAGACAATGGCGTGAAAGTGCGTTACTTGCATTCCGATGTCGATACCGTCGAGCGCGTTGAAATTTTGCGCGACTTGCGACTGGGTGCATTCGATGTTTTGGTGGGGATCAATTTGCTGCGCGAAGGCCTGGACATTCCCGAGGTTTCCTTGGTGGCTATTTTGGATGCTGATAAAGAAGGCTTTCTGCGTTCAGAGCGCAGCCTGATTCAAACCATTGGCCGTGCAGCTCGAAACCTCCATGGCCGTGCCATTTTGTATGCCGACCGCATGACCGACTCCATGACCAAGGCCATTGGCGAGACCGAACGTCGACGCACCAAGCAGGTGGCGCACAACTTGGCCATGGGCATCACCCCGCGCAGCATTGTGAAAGAAGTGCGTGACCTCATAGATGGTGTTTACAGTGAAAAGGCTGGCAAAGAGGCCGAGCGTTTGGAGTTGGCCGCGGTGCAACGCGCCAAGGTTGAGGAAATGAGCGAGAAGGACATTTCTAAAGCCATCAAGCAGCTGGAAAAGCAAATGATGGAGCATGCCAAAAACCTCGATTTCGAAAAGGCCGCCCAGGTTCGCGACCAACTTCAGATGCTGAAAGCTCAAGCTTTTGGGGCGCCTGGCACCGACAACGTGGTGGTCTTGAAGGCTTGAAGTTGACAGGGAAGGCGGTTTTTGCAGCTCGCATAAAGACCTTCAAATCGTATTCCTACTAATCCGCTCAAGTTCTGCTATAGTCGAGCAAATTACTCAACAACCTAGGAAATAGCCATGCGCCTTACCACCAAAGGTCGATTTGCAGTGACCGCCATGATCGATTTGGCCCTGCGACAGCATTCAGGCCCGGTGACCCTGGCTGCCATCAGCCAAAGGCAAGAAATATCTTTGTCTTACTTAGAACAGTTGTTTGGCAAATTGCGCCGTCATCAGTTGGTGGAGTCCACTCGCGGTCCTGGCGGTGGTTATACCTTGGCCAAAAAAGCTTCCGACATCACGGTGGCCGACATCATTTTGTCGGTTGACGAACCCATCGACGCCACGCATTGCGGTGGCAAAGAAAACTGCCACGGCAGCACGGGCCGTTGCATGACACACGATTTGTGGTCTGCATTGAACTCGCGCATGGTTGAGTTTTTGGACTCTGTCAATTTACAAAAGCTGGTCGACGACCAATTGGCAGCGGGTCATACCGTTGAAGACAAGCCCGCCATCAAGCGCGCTATTTCAGCCATGCCAGTGGTGCAACCTATCCGTGTCAACGGCCCCAATTCGGTATTCGCTTTGGGCAATACCTTTGCAAAATCTTGAGAAGTTTTCAAGCATGAACTCCACACCTCATTTCCCCATTTACCTAGACTACAGCGCTACCAATCCTTGTGATCCGCGCGTGGTCGACGCCATGATCCCTTGGTTGCGCGAGCACTTCGGCAACCCCGCTTCACGCAGCCATGCTTGGGGCTGGGAAGCAGAAGAAGCCGTCGAGAAGGCACGTCAAGACGTGGCTGACCTCATCGGTGCCGATCCCCGCGAAATTGTCTGGACCAGCGGCGCCACCGAATCCAACAACCTGGCCTTGAAAGGCGCTGCGCAGTTTTACAAAACCCGCGGCAAGCACCTTATTACGGTGAAGACAGAACACAAAGCCGTGCTCGACACCATGCGTGAACTCGAGCGTCAAGGCTTTGAAGTCACTTACCTCGACGTGCAAGACGACGGCTTGGTCAACCTCGATGTGTTCAAGGCCGCTTTGCGCCCCGACACCATTTTGGTCAGCGTGATGTTCGTCAACAACGAAATTGGCGTGATTCAAGACATTCCCGCCATTGGCGCCATTTGCCGTGAGAAGGGCATCATCTTCCACGTCGATGCTGCGCAAGCCACAGGCAAATTGCCCATCGACCTCAACACCTTGCCCGTCGATTTGATGAGCTTGGCCTCGCACAAAACCTACGGCCCCAAAGGCATCGGTGCTTTGTATGTGCGCCGCAAACCGCGCATTCGACTTGAATCGCAAATGCACGGCGGCGGTCACGAGCGCGGCATGCGCTCAGGCACATTGCCCACACACCAATGCGTGGGCATGGGTGAAGCCTTCCGCATTGCGCGCCTCGAAATGGACCAAGACATTGCCAAGGCCAAAGCTTTGCAAGAGCGTCTTATCAATGGCCTCAAAGATGTTGAGCAAGTGTTCTTGAACGGTCACCCCACCAAGCGCGTGCCCCATAACATCAACATGAGCTTCAACTATGTTGAGGGTGAGTCGCTCATCATGGGCATCAAAGGTTTGGCGGTGTCCTCAGGTTCTGCCTGTACCTCTGCCAGCTTAGAGCCTAGCTATGTGCTCCGAGCCTTGGGCCGCAGCGACGAATTGGCACACAGCAGCTTGCGCATGACCGTGGGCCGTTGGACCACCGAAGCAGAAATTGATTTCGCCATCGAAACCATCAAGGCCAACGTGGCCAAGTTGCGCGAACTCAGCCCCTTGTGGGAAATGTACAAAGACGGCATTGATATCAACACCATTCAGTGGGCTGCTCACTAAGCGTTTTAGCGTTCAAGAACAGATTAAGGAAGTAACACCATGGCTTATAGCGAAAAAGTTGTTGATCATTACGAAAACCCCCGCAACGTGGGCTCCTTTGAAAAGGGCGACGAAGATGTGGGCACCGGCATGGTGGGTGCACCTGCCTGCGGCGACGTCA
>JAJTGB010000027.1 GCA_021298995.1 Comamonadaceae bacterium
CGTGGCAACCGTATCAGCAAGCCCACATGCCACGTGTATGTGACGGTTGGCAACTGAAAGGCCTAGGAAGAATATGGGACAAAAAATCCATCCTACCGGCTTCCGCCTTGCGGTTACACGCAACTGGGCAAGCCGTTGGTACGCAAGCAACCGTGATTTCGCCGGCATGTTGGCCGAAGACATCAAGGTTCGTGAATACCTCAAGGCCAAGTTGAAGAACGCTGCTGTGGCACGCGTCCTCATCGAGCGTCCAGCTAAAAACGCACGCATTACCATTTTCTCGGCTCGTCCTGGTGTGGTGATCGGCAAAAAAGGCGAAGACATCGAGAGCTTGAAAAAAGAACTCGCAGCTCGTTTGGGCGTGCCAGTGGCAGTCAACATCGAAGAAGTGCGCAAGCCCGAAATCGATGCCCAACTGATTGCTGACAGCATCACACAACAGCTCGAAAAGCGGATCATGTTCCGCCGCGCCATGAAGCGCGCCATGCAAAACGCCATGCGTCTGGGTGCTCTGGGCATCAAGATCATGTCTGCTGGCCGTTTGAACGGTATCGAGATTGCACGTACTGAGTGGTACCGTGAAGGCCGCGTGCCTTTGCACACTCTGCGCGCTGACATTGACTACGGCACTTCTGAAGCCAAGACCACCTACGGTGTGATCGGCGTCAAGGTCTGGGTCTACAAGGGTGACACCTTGGGTCGCAACGATGCACCTGCATTGGCTGAACCCCGTCAAGAAGAAGAGCGTCGCCCACGTGGCCCGCGTCGTGATGCACGTCCGGGTGACCGGCCTGCTCGCGGTGCGCCCCGTCGTGCTGGCGGTACCAACACAGCACCTGTTGACGGCAGCGACAAGCCCGCCGACGCAGGTGGTGATGTCAAACCCACCGTTAAGCGCGTACGTAAAGTAGCCGCGCCAGCTGCAGCAGCTGACGGTGCCAAAGGAGAGTAAACATGCTGCAACCCGCTCGCAGAAAGTTCCGTAAGGAACAAAAGGGCCGCAACACCGGCGTCGCAACCCGTGGCAACACGGTTGCGTTTGGTGATTTCGGTTTGAAGTCCACCGACCGTGGCCGCTTGACGGCCCGTCAGATCGAAGCTGCACGTCGTGCAATTTCTCGTCACGTGAAGCGTGGCGGCCGTATCTGGATTCGTGTGTTTCCCGACAAGCCAATCTCTACAAAACCTGCAGAGGTTCGCATGGGTAACGGTAAGGGCAACCCCGAATACTACGTGGCTGAAATTCAGCCCGGTAAGGTGTTGTATGAAATCGTTGGCGTGCCAGAGCAATTGGCCCGTGAAGCGTTTAAATTGGCCGCAGCCAAACTGCCCTTGCGCACGACCTTTGTCGCACGCATGATTGGCCAGTAATTCAGGAGATATCACAATGAACACAACTGAACTGCGCACCCAAGACGAAGCTGGTTTGGCCAAAGAAATCAAGGATCTGCAAAGAGCCCATTTCAATTTGCGCATGCAAAAAGCCACACAGCAACTCGGCAACACGAACCAACTGCGCGAAACTCGCCGCAGCATCGCACGTGCCAAAACCATCCTTGCCCAAAAGCAAGCCGCCAAATAAGGAGTGACCATGACGGAAGCTAAAACATCCCTCAAGCGCACCTTGATCGGCAAGGTGGTCAGCGACAAGCGCGCCAAAACTGTCACGGTTTTGGTAGAGCGTCGCGTGAAGCATGCTTTGTACGGCAAGATTGTTGCCAAATCAAGCAAGTACCACGCACATGACGAAACTGGACAATATGGCGTGGGCGACGTGATTGAAATCACCGAGAGCAAGCCAATTTCCAAAACCAAAAATTGGGTTGCCACCCGTTTGGTTGAAAAGGCTGTCTCGATCTAAGCTTTATCAGCTCATTTCAGCAAGCTTTCAAAAAACGACTCACAATAGTGGGTCGTTTTTTTCGTTTAATTAGGCTATTTTTGAAGGAATCACCATGATCAAAGTCGGAGACACCATTCCCGCAGTCACATTGACTGAGTTCGTCGAAGTAGAGGGCAATGGCTGCAGCATTGGCCCCAATCCCGTCGATGTTGCCAAAGCATCAGCTGGCAAAACCATCGCGGTGTTTGCGTTGCCAGGTGCTTTCACACCCACATGTTCAGCCAAACACGTGCCTGGATATGTTGCGCAATTTGACGCCTTGAAAGGCGCCGGTGTCGATGAAATTTGGTGTGTCAGCGTGAACGATGCGTTTGTGATGGGTGCATGGGGCCGTGAGCTGAAAAGCACAGGCAAAGTACGCATGATGGGTGACGGCAGCGCCGACTTTACAAAAGCCACAGGCCTGACATTGGACCTCACAGCGCGCGGCATGGGCTTGCGCAGCAACCGTTATTCCATGTTGGTGAAAGATGGCAAAGTGGCTACTTTGAACATCGAAGGCCCCGGCAAATTTGAAGTCAGCGATGCTGACACCATGTTGTCTCAAGCGAAGGCCTAAACAGCCATTGCGCCTGGTCGCACGTCAAAGCATCACGCGGAGATAGTGCGCACCAGGCAGTGGGTTGTGATAGTAGGGTGCAACCTCTTCAAACCCAAGGTCTTCGTAAAGCGCTCGCGCAGTTTCCATCTCATCCAGCGTGTCCAACAAGACGCAGCTGTAATCGCATTGGCGCGCTGCATCCAAAATACTTTCAGCCAATTGACGCCCTAAGCCAAGGCGTCTAAATGCGGGCCTGACATACAAGCGCTTCATTTCTGCCGCGTTGGGCGAGTCGGCAGAGTCTAAGGGCCGCAGAGCACAGCAGCCCGCCACTTCTTGATTCACCATGGCCAACAACAGAGAGCCACGCGGTGCTGCGTATTCACCCGGCAATTGCGCCAACTCCGAATCAAAATCTTGAAAGCAAAGATCGACACTGAGTGATTGCGCGTACTCAAGAAAAATCTCACGCACAGCCAACATGTGCTCAGCCGTTGTTGCTTCGAACAGAGTCACGGTGGGTGGTGGAGAGGAAGACAAGGGAGGCAAGGGCGGCAAAAGGGCAAGGGCTGTGCAATAAGTACACTGAAAGTTTAGCGGTAAACGGCTTCGATCAAATGGGCGAAGCACCCAGATTGATCAGGGCAAACACCAAGCCAGCACTGATCAACAGGCAGACCAAAGCCAATAACCAATTGGCGGGGCCATCTTTGGAAGAGGGGGCTGCTGCTAAGGCCGTTTTATTGCCTGTCAACATGGCGCGAGTGAGATTTTCTTTTTTCCGAATGAAATACCAAAGGATGGCCAACAGGTGAATGGCCACCAGCAAAAGAATGAGCGTCTTGCCGTAGCCTTTGTGCCAGCGTGTAGCCAGACTCACGGTGCTTTCTGCGACAAAGCGAACCAAGGGACCCGAATTGGCAATTTCGTCGTCACTGAAAAGCCCGGTGCTTACTTGCAAACCTAACAAGCCAAGGATGGCGATGATTGACAGTGAACCCAAAGGGTTGTGGCCAAGAAAAGAAGTGGGCGGTGAGGTGGGTGTCAAATACTGACGCACCAAGCTTGGGGTGCAAGTCAATTGACGCCAGAGAGACCAGTGGCCACCACAAAAGCCCCAAATGATTCTAAAGATGAGCAGGCTCAAAACGCCGTAACCACATCTGAAGTGCCAGACCATGGCATTGCCGCCCACATTGCCTGTGATCACCAAAGCAATGATCAGCGCTGCCAAAGTCCAGTGGAAGAGGCGAGTTGGCCAATCCCAAACACGTACCTGAATCATGAAAAAACTTTCAACGCGCGACGTTTTGTAAGCAAGGATTTAAAAATCATGAGAAACTGTAATGCAGTTCAACGCCATTGGGAATATTTATGAAAAAACAATTCGCTCTCATTTCTGGTTTGCTAGCGCTGTTGCTTGCGCTGCCCGCTTCAGCACAGTTTGCCAAACCCGAAGATGCCATCAAATACCGCAAAGCCAGCTTGAACGTGATGGCGGCCCACTTTAGCCGCGTGGGTGCCATGGCCGCAGGCAGAGCCCCTTATGACGCCAAAGCCGCAGCAGAAAATGCAGACATTGCAGCGGCCATGTCCAAGTTGCCTTGGGCCGCGTTCCCAGAAGGCTCTGACAAAGGCGATACCCGCGCCAAGCCTGAAATTTGGAAAGACAGCGCCAAGTACAAAGAAGCCGCAGACAAAATGCAAGCCGAACTCACAAAGCTTTCAGCTGCCGCCAAAGTTGGCAATGTCGACGCGCTAAAAACAGCCTTTGGCCCTGCCGCGGCAACCTGCAAAAACTGCCACGACAATTTCCGCAAAGAGTAATGTTTAATGTTCAGCGCATGCCAAAAGCAGCGCTGTCAATTCTGTCGGGGCACTGATCATCGGATCGTGCCCCGTTTTCATTTCGATCACGCGTGAATGTTGACACCACAAACCATCCCAAAATTGGGGGTCTATCACACGCCGTCTGGCCGCATCGATGGTGGCCAATGGCGGCACAGTGCAATTGATGTAGGTGCGCGGCACGCTGGCAACGCGGGCTGCATCAAAGTTCAACACATGTTGGTAGGTGCCGCCAGGGTGCGGCGTTTGTTGCCTTTGAACCCATTCATAGCCTTCGGCTGAAAGGCCAAACACAGCAGGGTCGGGAGGCGGAAAACTGTTGTTGATGCTTTCAGCCGCCGCATCAATGCGGGCCTTTTGGGTGGCACTGGCATGCGTGCTGCTCCAGCTTTCACCGGGTTTGGGAACCACAGCATCTAAGTAGACCAAGTGTTTCAAGCGAGAGGCACGTCGATCGGACACGGCCGTGCCCAGCATGCCCGCGTAGGAGTGCACCACCAAGATGGCGTCTTGCATTTCTTCTGCGTCAAGGGCTTGCAACACATCTTGAATGTGCGTTTCTAAATCAATTGCGCGGTGCAGCAAGTGCGAGCGTTCGCCCAATCCTGTGAGCGTCACAGCGTGGGCGCTGTGGCCTGCTCGGATGAGTCCTTCCGTCACATGTCGCCAGCACCAGGCGCCATGCCATGCGCCGTGTACCAATAAAAATTGCGCCATCAGATCACGCCTTTGTTTTGAAGTTGTTCAATTTGTGCAGGGCCATAACCCAGCACTTCGTTCAGCAGCTGTGCAGTGTGTTGCCCCAATTGAGGCGGCACATGGTCTTGCCGCACGGGGGTGAGGCTGAGCTTCAGGGGGCTGGACACGAGTTGCAAATCTTTTTGATGTGGATGTTGCCAAGTACTCACCATGTTTCGAGCCGTCACTTGGGGATCTGCGAATACTTCAGCCAAAGTGTTGATCGCACCACACGGCACCTTGGCCAATTCAAGTGCAGACAACCACGCTGCTTTGGGCCGCGTCAGCATGATCTTTTCAAGCATGGGCACCAACACCGCTCTGTTTTTGACGCGCTCGGTGTTCTTGCCAAAACGCGGATCAGTGGCCAACTCGGGGTGACCCGCCACTTCGCAAAACTTGGCAAATTGACCATCATTGCCAACCGCCAAAATGAGATGGTCGCGCGAACCTGCTGGGGCATTTGGCGCAGGCATCACCTCAAAGACTTGATAGGGCACGATGTTCTGATGCGCATTGCCAGCACGTCCTGGGGTTTTGCCACTGACCAAATAGTTGGCCCCTAAATTGGCAAGCATGGCCACTTGGGTGTCTAGCAAAGCCATGTCGACATATTGGCCCTCGCCTGTTTTTTCGGCATGCCGCAAAGCCGCCAAAATACCCACAGTGGCGTACATGCCCGTGAACAAATCGGCCACGGCAACCCCCACCTTTTGGGGACCACCACCCAGATCATCGCGCTCGCCTGTGACGCTCATCAGACCGCCAATGCCTTGGACCGCATAGTCATACCCTGCCCGGTCACTGTAAGGGCCAGTTTGGCCAAAGCCTGTGACGCTGCAATAAACAAGTCGGGGGTTGAGGGCTTTCAAACTGGGGTAATCAAGTCCATAGCGGGCCATGTCGCCAACTTTGAAGTTCTCAATGAAGACGTCGCAGTGCACCACCAATTCGCGTATCAAGGCTTGGCCTTCTGGTTTGGATATGTCGCAAGTGAGTGAGCGCTTATTTCTGTTGGTGCCTAAGTAATAAGCTGCTTCAGGCGTATCCTTGCCTTGTGCATCTTTCAGAAAAGGAGGGCCCCAGCTGCGGGTGTCGTCGCCTGCACCGGGGCGCTCTATTTTGATCACATCCGCGCCGAGATCGGCCAATGTCTGGGTACACCATGGGCCTGCGAGTACGCGGGAGAGATCGAGGATGCGGATGCCGTCTAATGAATTCATACCCTCATTGTCGCGAAAAATAAACTCACATGCAGGCGTTGATAATCGACGCATGCGCAATTATTTTTTGAAGAATGCGGCAACCGTCTTTTTCGCCATCGCAGGCCTCACCGCATGCCAGCCCAGTTTAAATTGGCGTGTTGTGCAATTGGAGGGGACGAACCTCAAGTTTGATCTGCCGTGCAAGCCAGACAAAACCACCCAATCCGTCAAAATGGCTGGGCTTGACATCGACCTGTCGATGGTGGGTTGCGAGGCCAACGACGCGGTTTGGGCCGTCATGACAGCCCAAGTACCGGCCACTGCCGATCGTGTTGAAATTTTGAAAGGTTGGCGCACAGCCACCTTGCAAAACATGCGAGCCACACAGACGCAAGATTTAACGTGGTCACCAAGCCGCGTGGCAGCCTTGCCCGGCACACTTCGCATCAAGTCTCTTGGCACATCGGCCAAGGGTCAGCCCGTTCACGCGCAAGCCGTTTGGTTTTCACATTTAGAAGGCGAGGCGGTTCGTTTGGTACATGCGGTGGTTTATCAAAACCAAGGCCCCAAAATGGACGCAAGCGCTGAGCAGTTGATTGAAAGTTTGAAATTACCATGAACCCAGTGACCAGCCCTAATTTGCCGACCCGACAAATGGTGGGGGTCTTTTTGGCCTTTGCCTTGGCCTATTTCTTTTCGAATTTGATTCGTGCCATCACGGCCACTTTGTCGCCCACCTTGACCCAAGAGTTGGCGTTGTCTGCGCAAGACCTGGGCTTGCTGGCAGGGGGCTACTTTCTGGGCTTTTCAGCCACGCAACTTCCTTTGGGCAAATGGCTTGACAAGCATGGCCCTAAAAAAGTCCTGTTGTCTTTTTTGGTGGTTGCCGTTTTGGGTTGCATCGCTTTTGCGATGGCCCAGAGTTTCATAGGCCTATGGCTGGCCCGCGTTTTGTGTGGTGTGGGTGTCAGCGCATGCTTGATGGCACCTTTGACCGCCTATCGAAGATGGATGTCCCCTGGCGCCCAGTTGCGCGCCAACTCTTGGATGCTCATGACAGGTTCTTTGGGCATGGTTTCATCAACCTTGCCCATTCAATGGCTCATGCCGATGGTGGGCTGGCGAGCCATATTTGCAGGCATGGCCGTTTTGGTCGCTTTGTCGATGGTCATGATTTATGTGCTGGTGCCCGTGTGGGCAAAGTCAGAATCAAACTCAGACTCAAAAGATTCCCCAACAAAAGCCGTTGAAAGTGAAGAGGGCTATGGCCCCATTTGGCGCAACGCCTATTTTTGGCGCATGGCACCGCTGGGCTTTTTTGGCTACGGTGGCTTGGTGGCATTACAGACACTTTGGGTGGGGCCTTGGATGACCGTGGTCGGAGGCTACTCGGCAATGGATGCGGCAACGGGTTTGTTTGGCATCAACGTTGCCATGTTGGCTACTTTTTGGGCTTGGGGCTTGGTCACGCCCCATTTTGCAAAGCGGGGCATTTCAGCCAATCAAGTGATTGCATGGGGTCAGCCCCTTAGCTTCGTGGTACTGGCTTGGGTAATTGTGTCGGGCCCTGAACTGGGGGACAACACCGCACTGGCTTTGAGTTTGTTTTGCATCAGCAGCACCTTTGTGTCGTTGGCGCAGCCAACGGTGGGCATGGCCTTTCCGCCCCACTTGGCGGGCCGTGCACTGTCTGCCTACAACCTAGTTATTTTTGTTGGTGTGTTTGTGGTGCAGTGGGGCATTGGCTTGGGCATTGATTTGTTCAAGTCATTAGGGTGGCCGCCGGTTTTAGCCTTTCAAGCGGCCTTCTCGGTATTTGGTTTGTGCCTTGTTTTATCCTATGTTTATTTTCATTGGGCAAACCGCCATAATTCAGCATGATTGGAATTCTTATCGTCGCTCACGCTCCGCTGGCTTCTGCCTTGCGAGATTGCGCATTGCACGTCTTTCCCGAGTGTGCCGCTGGCGTTCAAGCCTTGGACATCGCACCCAATGCAAGCCCTGAAGAAAGCCTGTTGCTGGCCAAAGCGGCCATGGCACGACTCGACACCGCAGAAGTTTTGCTTTTGAGCGACGTGTTTGGCGCTACGCCATCGAATGTGGCAGAAAAACTCAATGATGGCATTGACACTCGCCTGCTCGCTGGCGTGAACTTGCCCATGCTGCTTCGCAGTGTTTGTTATCGCCATGAAAGCTTAGATGCTCTGGCTGCGCGTGCGCAAGCTGGCGGCACGCAAGGCATCATGCCGGTAGGCTTTACAGCGCCTCAAAATCAATCAGGATCCCGACATGCTCCAAGCTACCACGATCATCAGCAATAAGCTCGGTTTGCATGCGCGAGCCTCTGCCAAATTGACCAAGTTGGCCGGCGGCTTCCCTTGTGAAATTTGGATTGCCAAGGGTGAGCGCCGAGTCAATGCCAAAAGCATCATGGGCGTGATGATGTTGGCAGCAGGCATTGGGAGTGAGGTCACGATCGACACCGATGGCGCTCAAGCCCAAGAAGCTTTGGATGCGGTTCTGGCTTTGATTGCAGATAAATTTGGCGAGGGCGAATGACGTTCAGCATCCATGGCTTAGCAGTTGCAAGAGGTATCGCCATTGGCCGGGCGGTGCTGGTGGCATCGAGCCGTGTGGATGTGGCGCATTACTTCATACAGCCCGATCAAGTGGGTGCCGAAATTGCTCGTTTGCGGCAAGCTCGCGATGCCGTCATTGAAGAGCTAAGGCGACTACAAAACGATCTGACAGCCGATGCCCCGCCCGAGTTGGGGGCCCTGCTCGATGTTCACCTCATGCTATTAGAAGACGAGAGCTTGTCCATCGATGTGAAGCAGTGGATTGAAAAGCGGCTGTACAACGCGGAGTGGGCTCTCACCAGTCAAATGGAAGTCATTGGTCGCCAATTTGACGAAATGGAAGATGCCTATTTGCGCGAGCGCAAGGCAGACCTCGAGCAAGTGACTGAGCGAATTCTGCATTTCTTAAAAGGCGGCAACTCACCTGTAGTGCGCATCAAGCCGCAAGCCAGGCCCCAACAAGAATTGCAATTGGGCGACACTTTGGATGTGCCTTTGGTGTTGGTGGCGCATGACTTGTCACCGGCCGACATGCTGCAGTTCAAGCAAAGTGTGTTCACCGGCTTTGTCACAGACGTTGGCGGCAAAACGTCTCATACGGCCATTGTGGCCAGAAGCTTGGACATTCCTGCGGTGGTGGGTGCGCGCAGTGCCAGCCAACTGATTCGGCAAGACGATTGGGTCATCATTGATGGCGATGCAGGCGTGGTCATTGTCGATCCTTCCTCCATCATCTTGGCAGAGTACGGTTTCAAGCAACGACAAGGTGATTTAGAGCGCGAGCGCCTCAGCCGATTGCGCCACACCCCCTCGGTCACCTTGGATGGTCAAAAAATCGAATTGTTGGCCAACATTGAAATGCCTGAAGACGCCAAAGGCGCTTTGCAGGTGGGTGCGGTTGGCGTAGGGCTTTTTCGCAGTGAATTTTTGTTCATGGGCCGGCAAGGTCATTTGCCAGATGAGGAAGAGCAGTTCCAACAATACCGGCGCGCTGTGGAGGGCATGCAAGGCTTGCCGGTCACCATTCGCACCGTCGATGTGGGGGCAGACAAGCCCTTGGATGAAGCAAGGCATGATGCCGCTCACTTGAATCCGGCGCTTGGCTTGCGCGCCATTCGTTGGAGCTTGGCCGATCCGGAAATGTTCTTAACCCAACTGCGCGCCATTTTGAGAGCTGCTGCTTTGGGCAAAGTGAATCTCTTGGTGCCCATGCTGGCGCATGCCAGTGAAATTCACCAAACTCTGGCCTTGGTCAAGCAGGCGCAACTCGATTTGGACTCACGCGGTGTGGCTTATGGCCCTGTGCAATTGGGCGCCATGATTGAAATTCCAGCGGCGGCTTTGTCCTTGAAGTTGTTCTTGAAATATTTTGATTTCTTGTCAATTGGCACCAACGACCTCATTCAGTACACGCTGGCCATTGACCGCGCTGACGAAAGCGTGGCGCATTTGTACGATCCTTTGCACCCTGCGGTGCTTCGACTGGTGGCTGACACCATTGCAGAAGGTGCAGCACAGGGCAAGTCTGTGTCGGTGTGTGGCGAGATGGCAGGCGATGTGAGCATGACCCGTTTGCTCTTGGGCATGGGCTTGAAAAGTTTTTCCATGCACCCCTCGCAGGTGTTGCAAGTCAAGCAACAAATTTTGCGCTCAGACGCCGCCAAACTCACAGCGTTTGCGCAGCAAGTGCTGGCGTCAGAAGATCCGTCGAGCTTGATGAATCCCTGATTCGACCACCGACTGATTCAGTCAAGCACAGATTCAAGCAAGGCAAGCCAAGTGGCGCCAAGGTTAGGGCGCATTAGCGTGACAAACTTGCGCCGTGGGCTTGTTGATCGGCGTGATAGCTAGAGCGAACCATGGCACCCACTGCCGCATGTTTGAAACCCATTTCATAGGCCTTCTCTTCAAACATTTTGAACGTGTCGGGGTGAACGTATCGCTTCACTGGCAAGTGGCTGCTGGAAGGCGCCAGGTACTGCCCCAAGGTGAGCATTTCAATGTTGTGCTCGCGCATTTCACGCATCACTTGCAGAATCTCTTCATCTGTTTCACCCAGGCCCACCATCAGGCCGCTTTTGGTGGGTACATCCGGAAAAAGTGCTTTGAATTTCTTCAGCAACTGCAAAGAAAATTGATAGTCAGAACCGGGCCGAACTTCTTTGTACAAGCGTGGCACAGTTTCTAAGTTGTGGTTCATCACATCGGGTGGTGCCGCCTTCAAAATTTCCAGTGCGCGATCGTCACGGCCGCGAAAATCAGGAACCAATACCTCAATTTGCGTTTTGGGTGAAAGCGCGCGCGTCTCGCGAATACAGTCAACAAAATGGCCTGCACCGCCATCGCGCAAATCGTCGCGGTCGACGCTGGTGATCACCACATAGCTCAACTTCAAGTCGGCAATGGTGCGGGCCAAGTTGGCGGGTTCATTCACATCCAATGGATCGGGGCGGCCATGACCGACGTCACAAAAAGGGCAGCGCCGTGTGCATTTGTCGCCCATGATCATGAAGGTGGCCGTGCCTTTGCCAAAACACTCGCCAATGTTGGGACAGCTGGCTTCTTCACAAACGGTGACCAAATTGTTTTTGCGAAGGATGTCTTTGATTTCGTAAAAGCGGGTGGTGGGAGAGCCGGCTTTGACACGGATCCAGTCCGGTTTTTTGAGCACCTCACCTGGCATGACCTTGATAGGGATGCGTGACAGCTTGGCGGCCGCTTTTTGCTTGGCCATGGGGTCGTAGTTTTCTTGTGATTGCGCCTCGCGCACAACCTGGCCTGTTGAGATGGATTCTTTGGTCATTGCATACTTTCTGTGTCAGGGGGCCAGCAAGGCGCTCAGCTTGTGCGCCAAGACATCTGCGGCTTCTTCCCAAGATGTGTTGATGCCAATTGTAAAAAGGTCTACCGATTGCAAACCAGCATAGCCGCATGGATTGATGCGCTGAAAGGGCTCCAGGTCCATTTTCACATTGAGTGCAAGGCCGTGATAGCTGCAGTGTCTGGAGACTTTGATGCCCAAGGCGCTGATTTTCCCCAAGCCTTTAAAGGGGTCGTTGGGCGTTGCAGGGCCTGTCAACGCGGTGTGAGCGAAGGGGTCGGCCAAGCGCACATAGATGCCGGGTGCATTGGCAACACGGTGACCCGTGACACCAAAATGCGCCAGTGTTCGAATGACTGACTCTTCCAAGCGATAGACATATTCTTTAACAAAGTAGCCTGCACGCTGCAAGTTAAGCAGCGGATATGCCATCACTTGTCCGGGCCCGTGGTAGGTCACTTGCCCGCCTCGGTTGGTGGCCACCACTGGAATTGAGCCGGGGTTCAAAACATGATTGGCCAAGCCCGCCAAACCTTGCGTGAAAACGGGGGGGTGCTCGCAGAGCCACAACTCATCGCCAGTATTGGCAGTGCGCAAGGCCGTGAAGTCTTGCATGGCTTGGTAAGTGTCCGTGTAAGGAACATGACCCAGATGTTTGACCAGCATAAAGGTGGGCTTACAGCGCTACTTTGACCATGGGGTGGCCTGTGAGTGCGCGGTAAAGATTGTCAAGTTGCTCTCGGCTTGTGGCTCTAATGGTGAGGGTCACGCTTAAGTAATTGCCAGCCTTGCTGGGGCGCATCTCGATGGTGGCGGGGTTGAAGCCGGGGTCAAATTGTTGGGCAATTTGCGCCATGCTTTCTGCAAAACCATCGACCCGTGCGCCCATCACTTTGATGGGAAAGTCGCAGGGGTATTCAATCAGAGACTCTTTTCGAGGGTCACTTGGGGTGGGGGGCATGGTGGATGCGCTCATGAGATCGGTCGTTGGCTGGTCCAAATTTAACGCCAAATTACCACGGCACCAACGGCAATCCAGCTCAGGCCAAAATTGACAAGGACCAAGGGGTGAATTTTGCCCAATTGGGCGCCCGCTGTGGGCAGGTCGCCATCTTGAAGGGCGGCTTGCATTTTTCGAAAGGGGCCAAAGTACAAGTGGCCAAAGACTAGGCACATGAGCGAGCCTGCGCCCAGCATGACATGCCATCCTCTAGGGGCAAGTCGCATGTCCACGCCCATCAGCATCAGGCCGCCACTGGCCAGCAACAACACGATGCAAAGCCCCACGATTTTGAAAAAACGCGCCAAGATGCCGCTCAGAAGGGGCAGTCTTAGGGGCGGCTCCAGCTGTGCAATGGCCACGGGTCGAATGGCCCAAATCATGAGGGCCATGCCGCCCATCCAGACGATGCCGGCGGCTAAATGAACAAATTTGATAATTTCATACATAGGGGGTAGCCCATTCCAAAGCATTGAGATAACATAATGACCAGTTCAATTGTGAGCCTTTTCGACTATATGGGTTTTCACTTATAATCGTGAGCTTTGCGGAACCAAGGGTATCTCTGTAACCTGGTTGTCAACAAACATGGCCAGAATACCGCCACAAGATTTCGAAGACGATGGTGACGTCAATGGTGCTGAAAATATCAGGCCCCTGACAGCTGAAGAAGTTCAAAAGTTACGACTTCAGCAACCCCTCCTCTCCATTTGGCGTGTGGTTTTGGCGCAAGTTGTGGTTGGTTTGGCTGTTGCGGCGCTTACTTGGCTCTTCACGGGGCGGGTATCGGCAGCATGGTCGGCGGCTTATGGTGCTTTGGCGGTGGTTATTCCTGCAGCGTTGTTTGCGCGGGGTCTTACCAGCAAAGCCACCACCCTGAATTCAGGAACTGCGGTTTTTGGATTCTTGTTGTGGGAAATGGTGAAGATTGGCCTCACGATTGCCATGCTTTATGCGGCAATCTGGTTAGTCAAAGATTTGAGTTGGCCTGCCATGTTGGTGGGCCTTGTGGTCACGATGAAGGTTTATTGGGTGGTGTTTGCCTGGCGCAAAGTGTTTCACCCACAAGCCTAAATTGATAAATTATCGATATTTATAAAGAGCCTAGAGAATGTCAGCTTCAAACGCTCCAAGCGCCGGTGAATACATTGGCCACCACCTGAAGCATCTCCAAAACAAAGAGATGTCAGGTGTGATTGACTTTTCGGTGTTCAACATTGACTCTATTTTTTGGGGTATTTTTCTAGGCGTTGTGGGCAGCTTCTTGTTGTGGAAGGCTGCCAGCAAAGCCACTTCAGGCGTACCCGGCCGCTTTCAAGCCGCCGTTGAAATTTTGTACGAAATGGTGGACTCACAAGCCAAGGGCATCATTCACAATGCGCAAAGCCGCAAGCTGGTTTCGCCTTTGGCTTTGGCTGTGTTCGTTTGGATTTTCTTGCTCAATTCCATGGACTTTTTGCCCGTTGATTTGTTCCACAAAATCTTCGAAGTGACCGGCCTGGATCACAGCATTCATTATTTCCGCGTGGTGCCCACTGCCGACTTGTCAAGCACATTGGGCATGTCAGTGTCTGTGTTGCTCATCTGCCTCTACTACAACATCAAAATCAAAGGTCTGGGCGGTTGGTTCCATGAGCTCACCACCGCACCTTTTGGCGCACATCCTATTTTGTGGCCCTTCAATTTTGTGTTCCAAATGATTGAATTCGTCGCCAAAACCGTGTCACACGGCATGCGACTGTTCGGCAACATGTATGCCGGCGAACTGATTTTCATGTTGATCGCTTTGATGGGTGGCGCGGCCGCGATGTCATTGACAGGCATTTTGTTGCCCATCGGTCACGTGATCGCTGGCTCCATTTGGGCCATCTTCCATATCTTGATCGTGGCTTTGCAAGCTTTCATTTTCATGATGTTGACTTTGGTCTACATCGGTCAAGCGCACGATGCTCATTGAGCGTCTAAATTTAGTTTTTTTTAACCTTTCCATCATCATCCATAGGAGCAATTAAATGGAACACGTCCTCGGTTACGTCGCACTGGCATCTGGTCTCATCATCGGCATGGGCGCGATTGGCGCTTGTATCGGTATCGGCATCATGG
>JAJTGB010000159.1 GCA_021298995.1 Comamonadaceae bacterium
CAGCGACTTGATCTGCGTGCTTGTGATCGCTCCCAATGTGGTCGTTGTTAAGCTATTGACCTGACTAGTCGTCAAGGCCGCCAACTGACCTGCCGTCAAGGCCGCCACCTGCGTGGTCGTCAAAGCAGCCAATTCGGACGTGCTCGCACCAGAAATGTCAGCTGCCGTCAAACCCACAATATAACTGGTGGACAATCCCTGTATATGAGTAGTTGCGAGCCCGTTCAGTTTAGACGCCATTTAATTCTCCTTTAGGACCAAAGAAACTGCGACAGCAATTCACCTTGCATCCGAAAACATTTAGAAGATGGCTCAAATGCCATTCCATCTGTAAATTATTTACACGACTTAGATGATCCTAAATCGTGTTTGTCAAAAAACTTCAAAAGTCTATATTTTCAGAAATCAATGACATTTTTTGACACAGACTTTCAAAAATAAATTGATTGATGACTCACTCAGTCAATTTGTCAAACCTTGTCGCAAACACCACGACTCATACGTGGAATCGGCACTGCGACTTGAAACTTAATGCCCAAACGCAAAAACAATTGTTGTTTTTATCATTGTCAAAGACTTCTTTGAACTAATAGTAGGTTCCCATTGTGAAATCTTCAATCTTTTCGGGTGTAACTTGCGTAATTAACGTAGGCTAATTAACGTAAGCAAGCTAAAGGTTTGAGCCCCTGCACCGATTCATGTGCATGAGTATCACCGAACCCAAAGCACACAATGATGACAATTGACACCCCAGAATCTGGCGTCGCCATGACCGAAATGCGTCGCTACCCGTTCAACCAAATGAATGTAGGCGACTCCATCTTAATTGACGATTTCCGAGTGGCCCAAAGCGCCAGGGTCTCGGCCATCAATTTCATCAAGCGCCACAAACTGAGTTGGAAGTTCAGCATGCGTAAAACGGACAGCGGTTGGCGTATTTTCAGGATTAATTAATAAGTAAGCACATGCTTACTTATTAGTTCTCAAGGCTCTCGAATGGCCTCGTCCATGGCCTTCATCATGGGCCACAGCAAATAAGACATTACCGAGCGCTTGCCCACCACTATTTCTGCGTTCAAAGTCATGCCTGGCAGCATGCGGGTTTTGTCGGGCATATTTCTAAGTTGTTCTTTACCCAAGCTAATTCGGCTCATGTAATAAGTAGCAGACGCGTTGGGGTTCAAACCGGCCTCACGTTTAAAAGCATCTTCACTCAAAGTTCGCACCTTGCCCTGCAAGGCACCATGCTTTTGAAACGGAAAAGCATCTAGTTTTAGGTGGGCCGAGTCACCCGTTTTAATATAACCAATGTCAATGGCATCAATGCTGACCTCAGCCTCTAGGGTGTCGCCCAAAGGCACCAAGGTGAACATTTTTTCAGCAGCTTGCACCACCGACCCCTGCGACAGCTTGGCCATATCTAGCACCACAGCGTCTACAGGCGCCACCAATGACACCAGTTGTTTGCGTTTGTCGGCTTTTTGCAACTGCTCGTTCACGCCATCGCGTTCTCTAGAGGTGCTGAGCAAGTCTTCCATGGCTTTTTGGCGCCAACCTTTGATGAAGGCCATTTTTTCGGCTTCCAGGGCCGATTTTTCTCGCTTCAATTCGTTTTCTTTGCTCACAGCCATGTCAAGGTCACGCTGGCCGTTCAGTCTTTTTTCTCGGGCTTCTAGCAAATGCAAGCGGGCGCCAAACTGTTGCGCCATCAGGGCCTCTTGCATGCTTTCTATTTCGGCTAAAGACTTTGCACGCTGGCTCAGCACATCTTGGTCGCGCCGGTTGGTTTGAATACCGGCCTCCAAACGTGCCAAGTTTTGGTCCATTTTGGCCAACTGCGCCTCATAGTTGGCTTTTCGCTCTGCCGATAACTCGGCCTGCAGCTTACGGTCGGGGTCTTTGCCCCCATAGCGGCCCAACTGGCCTTTAAGCTCGCTGCTCAAACCCGCCGTCTGTGTGTCTAATGGCAAATGTAGGGTCTAGCGTGGCCAATATTTCGCCTTTGCGCACCACTTGCCCCACACGCACTTCAATTTTTTGAATGATGGATGTTTCAAGGGGCTGCACCACCAAGTTGGGCAACGGCGTAATCAGGCGGCCTTGCGCCACCACCACTTGCTCTACTTGAGAAAAAGAGGCCCACAACACAAAACACACCAAAGCACCCGCCAGCACATACACCGTGCTGCGAATGAATGCAGGCAAGGGCAGGCGTTCGATGGCATCGGCGTCGGGTAAAAACTCGATCACCGTGTCGTCAAGACCGCGCTTGGCTTCGGGCGTCACAGATGACTTGTTTGTTGGTTCCATAAATTTGAATAGGTTTCACTTCGAGTCAGCAACTCTTTGTGCGGCCCACTGTCGACCAGCTTGCCGTTTTGCATCACCAAAATAGTGTGGGCATTGACCAAGGTGGAAAGCCTGTGTGAAATCATGACCACTGTGCGTCCAACTGCAATGCGCGACAAGTTGTTAATGAAGATACTTTCGCTTTCTGGGTCCAAGGCGCTGGCCGCTTCGTCCAATATCAGAATGCGCGGATTGGAAATAAGAGAGCGTGCAATAGACAAACGTTGCTTTTGCCCACCCGACAAATTGGCCGCGTTTTCTTCCAGCAGTGTGTCGTACCCTTGTGGCATACGCTCGATGAACTCATCAGCGCCAGCGGCTTGCGCAGCCGCCACAATTTCTTCAAACGATGCATCGGGTTTCGTCGCACACAAATTTTCTTTGATGCTGCCGCGGAATAAAAAGTTCTCTTGCAGCACCACACCAATTTGTCTGCGCAAATGCGACAAGTCAAATTCGCGGGCATCAATGCCGTCAAATCGAATGAGTCCTTCTTGCAAAGGATATAAACCTTGAATCAATTTGGTCAGCGTTGTTTTGCCAGATCCGCTCCGACCCACAATGCCAATGACTGAACCTGCAGCAATATTGAAGCTGGCTTTGTCCAAGGCTGTGGTGGTAGCTCCTGGGTATCTAAAGGTAACGGCATCGAAAGAAATATCACCCACCAAGGTGGGCCGCAAGCCACCAGCATCTGCCCTACCCTCTGGCGCGCGGTTCATCACCTCGCCCATCATGCGCACCGACAAAGCGGTTTCTTGGTATTCATTCACCAAGCCTACCATGGCAATCAGAGGCCCGACTACGCGCCCCGAAATCATTTGAAAGGCAATCAGGGCGCCCACACTCAGTGTTTGATCAAACACTTGCTGCGCGCCAATCACAATGATGACCACTGGCAACAACTTGCCCAGAAAATCCGTGATGGCACTGCCCGTAATAGAAATGCGACCCACCCGGTAATGCATCGTAATGGCTTCAGCCGAGCGCTGATCCCAAAATTTTCTTTGGGTGGGTTCAATGGCCAAGGCCTTCACAGTTCGCATGCCATGAATGGTTTCAACCAGCATGGCTTGGCGTTGGCCTTCTGCACTGTACAAAGCATTCAATCGCCGTTGATACGCGGGCAACATGGCCACAATAATGGCGGCAATCATGGCGGTAAACACCAACACAATGAGTGCCAACTGCACAGAATAGAAAAACAAAATAGGTATGAAAATGACCAAAGATATGGCATCCAAGCCTGTCATGAAAATTCGGCCTGTCAGAAAGCTCCGAATCTTTTCTAACTGCTGCATGTGCCGCGTAATCACGCCTGCCGTGGCCGTTTCAAAATAATCGATTGGCAAGGTGAGCAAGTGGCTGAACACCCGACGCGTGAGGCGCATGTCAATTTTATTGGTGGCCGCCAGCGTTAGGAGTTGACGCAGATAACCAAAAATGGCATCAAATATCAGCGCCAACACAATGCCTGCACCCAAGACCCACAAGGTGGTTTCACTTTGATGGGTTAATACCTTGTCAATGACCAGTTGAAAAAAGATGGGTGTAGCCATGCCCAGCACATGCATGGCCACTGCCGCAATCAAGATATCGCGAAAGGCATCTTTTTGCTTCAGAATTTCTGGAATGAACCAACGAAAACCAAAGGGCTGTTTCGGATCTGACAGTTTGTATTCACGCTTAACAAAGATCACCTGCCCTTGCCATTGCCTGCAAAAGGTGGCTTGGTCTTGCATTACCACCACAGCTTCTGAGGCCAAGGGGTCTAACACCGCAACTTTCTTTTCTTTGTCGCCGCGCACACCCACCACAATCACGGCGCAGCCATTAGACAAGCGGGCTATTAGTGGGAACACACCCCCTTGCGCCAGCAAACCGTCCCAACTTAAACGCTCTGCTTTGGCTTTCAAACCCACGTCTTCAGCAATGCGCGAGACCGCCAAGTCGCCTGGCTCTTCGTTACCCAAGGCGTGCTCGGAAATTAAACGCTCAGGACTAATTTGTAACCCATGGTGTTGGGCTACTGCTGTCAAACATTGAATGAGAGTGTGCTGAAAAACTTCCGCCATTGACAACTCAATCGCGGTTCATGACCGTGATGCTGATGCGCCTATTTCTAGGGTCTTTGGGGTCATTGGGGTTGTAAGGCGCTGTGTCGGCCACGCCTTCAATCTTGGCAAATCGGCTATCGGGTATTCCTTTTTTGCCGATGATCTTGCGTGTTTCTTCGGCACGCTCAGCAGACAGTGACCAGTTGTTTCGGTCGTCGGTGTTGGCAAACTGTACGCTGTCGGTATGCCCACGTATGGCCACTTTATTGGGTAATGTGGCCAGTGTTTTTGACACCTCCGTAAGCAAGGCCTGAGCTCTGGGCGTCATGGTGGTTGTGCCCAAGCCAAACATAGCGAAGTCGGCTTTGTCAATGATCTCAATTCGCAATCCATCCTTATCGCGCGCAAACTGAACTTGGTCCTTCAATTTGTCTAGCTTTGGATTTTTGGCAAGCGCCTCTTTAATCTCTTTTTCCATCTTCTCAAAGTTGGCAGCGTCTGCAGCTGCGGCTGCAGCAGCTGCAGATTTTTTACCTGGGTCGCCATCCTGCCCAGACTCTTTGCTGTCTGAGCCATTGGGAGACGGATCGTTTTCAGTCGGACCGCCCTGTGAGCGCGGCGTCACCATGTTCAATGCGCTGGTTTGCTTGGCAGAAAAGGGAAAGCCATCGGGGTCAATGACTGAGCGGCCGCCCAACATACCATCTGAGCCCGCCAATTTACCCATGGTCACATTGCTGTGAGATGTGGGCTTGAAATAGTCGGCAATGCTTTTGCGTTGGTCGGCATTGGACGCACCCAACAGCCACATCAACAAGAAGAAGGCCATCATGGCCGTCATCATGTCGGCGAGCGCAATTTTCCAAGCACCACCGTGCGCACCGCCGTGCCCATCGTCCATGATTTTTTTAATGGTGATACTGGGCGCAACCACCACAGGCGCATCAACTGCAGCCTCTTCTGGAATCAGGGGGGCAGCATCCGCCTCGGCCTCTGCTGCGCCGTCGGCAACAGGGGCCTCGGCCTCAAGGACCTTGGCCTCGTCTGTCGGCGCTTCTAAAACTGCCTCAGCCATGGCGATTAGGCTCCTCGCAAGCCATCAAACACTTCAGCAAAACTTGGCTGATTGTGATGACTGATACCCGC
>JAJTGB010000028.1 GCA_021298995.1 Comamonadaceae bacterium
CGATAGCCGCCTCACCACTCAAATGAAGTCGGTGGGCGAGGTGATGGCCATGGGCCGCACCTTCCAAGAATCCTTCCAAAAAGCTTTGCGCGGTTTGGAAGTGGGCGTCGATGGTTTGAACGAAAAAACACAAGACCGCGAAGTTCTAGAGAAAGAACTGGGCGAGCCAGGTCCCGATCGCATTTGGTATGTGGGCGATGCTTTCGCCATGGGCCTGAGCGTCGATGAAGTTTTCAACCTCACCAAAATTGACCCTTGGTTCTTGGTGCAAATTGAAGACATCGTCAAAATCGAACTTGAGCTCGAAACCACCAACCTAAAAGCCATCACAGCCGAAGAGCTGCGCGCTTTGAAGAAAAAGGGTTTCTCCGATCGCCGCCTGGCCAAGCTGCTCAAAACAACCGAACACGAAGTGCGTGCGCAGCGCCATGCCATGAATGTGCGGCCCGTTTACAAACGTGTGGACACTTGCGCGGCCGAGTTTTCTACCGACACGGCTTACATGTATTCCACTTATGAAGATGAGTGCGAAGCAGAGCCCACCACCAACAAAAAGATCATGGTCTTGGGTGGCGGACCCAACCGAATTGGTCAGGGCATTGAGTTTGACTATTGCTGCGTGCACGCCGCTTTGGCCATGCGCGAAGATGGTTATGAAACCATCATGGTCAACTGCAACCCCGAAACAGTTTCAACCGATTACGACACATCCGATCGCTTGTATTTCGAGCCGCTCACCTTAGAGGATGTGCTGGAAATTGTGGACAAAGAAAAGCCCACCGGCGTGATTGTTCAATACGGTGGTCAAACACCCTTGAAATTAGCCCTTGGCTTGGAAGCGGCTGGTGTGCCCATCATTGGCACCAGCCCCGACATGATTGACGCCGCTGAAGACCGCGAGCGTTTCCAAAAGTTGTTGCACGAACTGGGCTTGCGTCAGCCGCCCAATGCCACAGCGCGCACCGAACCAGAAGCTTTAGAAAAAGCCGCCGCCTTGGGTTACCCCTTGGTGGTTCGCCCCAGCTACGTGCTGGGTGGCCGTGCCATGGAAATTGTGCACGAGCAACGCGACCTCGAGCGTTACATGCGCGAAGCGGTCAAGGTCAGCAACGATTCACCCGTGCTGCTTGATCGCTTTTTGAACGACGCCATTGAATGCGACGTCGATTGCCTGCGCGATCCCGAAGGCAAAACCTTCATCGGCGGCGTCATGGAGCACATCGAACAAGCCGGCGTGCACAGCGGCGACTCTGCGTGCTCCTTGCCCCCTTACAGCAAGTCAACCCCCGCGCTTCACGCACAGTGCCTTATGTCTCCAAAGCCACAGGCATTCAGTTGGCCAAAGTGGCAGCACGTTGCATGGCCGGTCAAAGCTTGGCATCGCAAGGCATCACCAAAGAAGTCACGCCGCCTTATTTCAGCGTGAAAGAAGCCGTGTTCCCGTTTGTGAAGTTCCCTGGCGTTGACACCATTCTGGGCCCAGAAATGAAGTCCACCGGTGAAGTGATGGGTGTGGGCAAAACATTTGGTGAAGCCTTTGTAAAGAGTCAAATGGGCGCGGGTACCAAGTTGCCCCGTGAAGGCAAAGTGTTCTTAACGGTTAAAAATGGCGACAAGCCACGTGCTGTGAAAGTCGCGCGCGATTTGGTGGCCTTGGGTTTCCAAATTTTTGCCACCAAGGGAACCGCTGCTGCCATTGCTGCTGAAGGTGTAGCCGTTCAAGCCATCAACAAAGTCACTGAAGGCCGCCCGCACATTGTGGACATGATCAAGAACAACGAAATTGCCTTGGTCATCAACACCGTCGAGGAGCGGCGCAATGCCATTGCCGACTCACGCGTGATCAGAACTTCGGCGCTCTTGGCGCGGGTCACGACCTTCACTACAATTGCTGGCGCTGAAGCGGCGGTTGAAGGTATGAAATACATGGACAAACTGGATGTCATTTCTGTTCAAGAAATGCATGCCATGTTGACCGCCTAAAAGAAACTCGGAGACACCTACGTGGCCACTATTCCCATTACCCTTCGCGGTGCTGAAAAGCTGAAGGCCGAACTCCACCAGTTGAAAACGGTGGAGCGTCCTTCAGTGATCAACGCCATTGCCGAAGCTCGCGCCCAAGGCGACTTGAGTGAGAACGCTGAGTACGATGCCGCCAAAGACCGTCAAGGCTTTGTAGAAGGGCGCATTCAAGAAGTTGAAGGCAAACTTTCTGCGGCTCAAATCATTGATCCGGCTTCCGTCGATGCTGGGGGACGGGTTGTGTTTGGTGCCACCGTCGAGTTGGAAGAAGAAAGCACTGGCGAAGCAGTCAAGTACCAAATCGTGGGTGAAGACGAAGCCGACCTTAAGTTGGGCTTGATTAACATCAGCAGCCCCATTGCGCGCGCGCTCATTGGCAAGGAAGAGGGCGATGTGGCAGTGGTGCAAGCACCTGGCGGTGAGAAACGCTACGAAATTGTGACGGTGTCTTATATTTAAAGCCCCAGACGGCTTCAATGAAAAAGGCGTTCTGTTGAACGCCTTTTTTTATTCTTTCCAATGCTCGGCCACCCAAAGTGCTGGTTTGATGAACCTGAATTTTCGGTTGCGTTTGCCCGCCAAAGCATCCGGTGGGTTGCATTCGCCGTGAAAAATCACAATTCGGGCATCTTGTGGAATTTGTGGCCCAGTCCAATAGTTGGTGGGCCATGCAGGAATGCTGTGGTATTTGAAACTAGGGCACCACGCCGCAGGCCAATAGGCCAGCTTGCCTTGGCGGTGTAAAAAGTCAGAAAGGTAAGCCTGCTCGTTTCTAAACTGTTTGCGAATGCTGTCGAAGTTGTGGCGAAAATATTCCAACACCTCGGGGTGCGCGCCCAGCTCGTAACGGTAAACCGAAGAGTTGCCCGTGATGCGCCAAGGCCGCTTGTAATCATGAATGATCATGAAGTCACCAGGTACTTCAAAGAAGCCATCCATGTTGCCCACAATGACCACGTCCACATCCAAGAACAAAGCGGTGCCACGCAGGCCATGCAGGTCTTGCGCAAAAGAGGCCAACTTGGTCCAGCCGCGCTCGGGAATACCTGGCGGTAAATCCAAGGGTGGAATAGGCAAGCATTGAACTTCGCTTCTGATCCCTGAGCTGTTGTCAGTCAGGCATACCATGTTGAAGTCACCGGTGAGGTGTCTGCGCACCATGGCATACAAGCGATTGACGTACTCGGGGCCATACTTGGTGCCCCACTTCATGCAAATGATGTGACGTTGGCTAGACTGCATGCTGACGGTCACCCGTTAGGCTTGATTGCGCTTCTTAATGGACTTTTGCTTCACTTTGGCGCGCTTGACTTGACCGCCCGATGTGAGGCGCTGGTTGCCCAAAACACGCAAAGTTTTCACTTCGGGGCGCTGGCCGCCACGGCTGCTGTACTTCAAGACCTTAAAATCGCGGGGTCCGGCCATGCGATCTTCAGAAACAGCTTTTTCCTTTTCTGGCACAGGGCGCCAGAGCACCAGCAATTTGCCGATGTGCTGAATGGGGGCGGCGCTCAGGTCGTCGGCCAATTGATTGAACATGGCTTCGCGGGCAACGCGGTCGTCTCCCAGAACACGTATTTTGATCAAACCGTGCGCCTTGAGGGCCGCGTCGGTTTCTTTGACAACGGCCGGCGTGAGGCCATCGTTGCCAACCATGACAACGGGATCGAGGTGGTGCGCTTCGGCTCTGTGAACCTTGCGTTGAGCGGGAGTCAATTGAATTTGAGGCATGGCGCTATTATCCCTGCTTGAACGGAAGAACATGAAAGTAAAAACCAAAAGTAAAAAAGTCAATAAGTCGTGGTTGAACGACCACGTCAATGACCCTTACGTCAAATTGGCCAAAAAAGAGGGCTACAGGGCGAGGGCTGCCTATAAATTGAAGGAAATTGACGAAACCTTTGGCCTCATCAAACCAGGCAATTTGGTGGTCGACTTGGGCTCGGCCCCAGGCGCTTGGAGCCAATATGTTCGGCGCAAGCTGTCGCCGCAAGGTGCAGCCATGGGCGATCTCAATGGCACCATCTTGGCCGTCGACCTCTTGCCCATGGAGCCTGTCGAGGGCGTTCATTTCATTCAGGGCGATTTCACCGAGGCCGATGTCCTGGCCCAATTGCAAGCCATTGTGGGCGATCGCCCTGTGGATGTGGTGGTGTCTGACATGGCGCCCAACCTCTCTGGCATTGACTCTGTCGATGCGGCCCGCATCGCTCACTTGATTGAATTGGCGGTTGAGTTTGCCCAAATGCACCTCAAACCCCAGGGGGCCTTGGTGGTCAAGGTGTTTCATGGCAGCGGCTACAGCCAGTTGGTGAAGCTTTTCAAGGACTCGTTCAAGGTGGTCAAGCCCATCAAGCCCAAGGCCTCACGCGACAAGTCTTCAGAGCAGTTTTTGGTTGGCATTGAGCCCAAAAACAGGCCTACCTTGCCTTGACTGTGGTGATAAAAGCGCTTGAGATCAAATTTCCCTGTAGTTTTAAGGCCAAGTCAAGAAAAATTTAGCCTGATGGGCTTTCAAAAGCCTAGAATGATTACCAATTAGACGTTTAGATGGGAGCTCTTCTTGAACAACCCCTGGTTTTCCAAGATTGCCGTATGGCTTGTGATTGGCATGGTGCTTTTCACTGTATTCAAACAATTTGACAACCGCTCCAACGTGGGGTCAGGCTTCATGGGTTACTCCGACTTCCTAGAAGAAGTCAGAAGCAACCGCATCAAAACTGCCACCATTCAAGAAGGTCAGGGCGGTACAGAAATTGTGGCCCTTACCACAGACGATCGCCGCATCCGAACCACGGCCACCTACCTCGATCGTGGTTTGGTGGGCGACCTCATTGCCAATGGCGTGAAGTTCGATGTCAAGCCTCGCGAAGAGGGCTCGCTTCTCATGAGCTTGCTAGTCAGCTGGGGCCCCATGCTTCTGCTTATTGGAGTTTGGATTTATTTCATGCGCCAAATGCAGGGTGGTGGCAAAGGCGGCGCCTTTAGTTTTGGCAAAAGCAAAGCCCGCATGCTTGACGAAAACGCCAATCAAGTCACCTTTGCCGATGTGGCGGGTTGCGACGAAGCCAAAGAAGAAGTGAAAGAGGTGGTCGACTTCTTGAAAGACCCCCAACGCTTCCAAAAGCTTGGCGGCAGAATTCCCAGAGGCTTGCTTTTGGTAGGCCCACCTGGTACCGGTAAAACACTGCTGGCCAAGAGCATTGCTGGCGAGGCCAAGGTGCCTTTCTTCAGTATTTCGGGTTCTGATTTCGTAGAAATGTTCGTGGGTGTGGGTGCTGCCCGTGTTCGCGACATGTTCGAGAACGCCAAGAAAAATGCACCTTGCATTATTTTCATCGACGAAATTGACGCCGTAGGCCGCCAGCGTGGCGCTGGCTTGGGCGGCGGCAACGACGAACGTGAGCAAACGCTCAACCAAATGCTGGTTGAGATGGACGGCTTTGAAACCAATTTAGGCGTCATTGTGGTGGCAGCCACCAACCGCCCCGACATTTTGGATGCAGCCTTGCTTCGTCCTGGTCGTTTCGACCGCCAGGTTTATGTCACATTGCCCGACATTCGCGGCCGCGAGCAAATCTTGGCCGTGCACATGCGCAAAATCCCCATTGGCCAAGACATGAACCCCGGCGTCATTGCCCGCGGTACACCTGGCATGAGCGGTGCCGATTTGGCCAACCTGTGCAACGAAGCCGCCCTCATGGCTGCACGCCGCAACGCCCGCGTTGTGGAAATGCAAGACTTCGAAAAAGCCAAAGACAAAATCCTCATGGGCCCAGAGCGCAAGAGCATGGTCATGCCCGAAGAAGAGCGTCGCAACACGGCTTACCACGAGTCGGGTCACGCCCTCATTGGCAAGCTGTTGCCCAAGTGCGATCCTGTGCACAAGGTCACTATCATTCCTCGCGGCCGGGCCTTGGGCGTCACCATGAGCCTGCCCGAAAAAGACCGCTACAGCTACGACAGCGAATACATGTTGAACCAAATCAGCATGTTGTTTGGTGGCCGTATTGCCGAAGAAGTGTTCATGAAGCAAATGACCACAGGTGCCAGCAACGACTTTGAACGTGCCACCCAAATTGCACGCGACATGGTCATGCGTTATGGCATGACCACCGCCTTGGGCCCCATGGTCTACGCTGAAAATGAAGGCGAAGTGTTCTTGGGTCGTTCAGTCACCAAGACCACCAACATGTCTGAGTCCACCATGCAAAAGGTTGACTCGGAAGTGCGTCGCATCATCGACGAGCAGTACAACTTGGCGCGCCGTTTGATTGAAGAAAACAGCGACAAGATGCACGCCATGGCCAAGGCCTTGCTCGAGTGGGAAACCATTGATGTCACACAACTTGACGACATCATGGCCGGCCGCGAACCCAAAGCCCCCAAAGATTGGACGCCCCGCATTCCACCTTCCGGCAGCGACGATGCAGGTGCGCCACCTGCCGTGAAAGTCGATCCCGAGCCCAACGCGGCTTGATATTCAATACACACGGGGCTTCGGCCCCGTTGTTCATTCTCAACGCCATGTCCCAGCCCATTTGGCAGACTACCCGCTTCAAGCTTGACTTGTCTCAACCCAAGGTCATGGCCATCGTGAACCTCACGCCCGACTCGTTTTCCGATGGGGGGCGCCACAGCGCACTGTCCTCGGCGCTAGAAAATGCTCAAACCCTGCTGGCGCAAGGCGCTGATATTTTGGACATTGGTGGCGAGTCATCGCGTCCAGGGGCAGCGCCAGTGAGTTTGGAGGAAGAGTTGAGCCGTGTCTTGCCGTTTTTGCGGGAGGCCGTCACTTGGAACGTTCCCATCTCGGTCGACACCTACAAGAGCGAGGTCATGCAAGCTGCATTGGACCTGGGGGCCGACATCGTTAACGACATTTGGGCTTTGCGGCAAGCAGGGGCTACGCAAGTGGTGGCTCAACATGGGCAATGTGGTGTTTGCTTGATGCACATGCACCGAGATCCCCAAACCATGCTTGAGCAACCCATGGCGGGTGATGTGCTTGAGCCCATCAAAAACTTCTTGTCACAGCAAGTCTCTGCCTTGATGGATGGTGGTGTTCAGGCCAACCGAATTGTCTTAGACCCCGGCATTGGCTTTGGCAAAACATTGACTCAAAATTTAAGCCTGCTTCAGCGCCAATCCGAGCTTTTGACCTTGGGTTTTCCGCTGCTGGCTGGTTGGTCTCGCAAGGGCAGTTTGGGCAAAATCACGGCCATCCAGGGGCATGCGCCCGAAGCTCAAGACAGGGTAGGTGCCAGCGTGGCTGCTGCACTCGTTGCGGTTCAAAATGGCGCTTCCTTGGTGCGCGTTCACGATGTGAAAGAAACAGTGCAGGCCTTGCGTGTTTGGCAGGCTTTGAAGATTTAAAATCAAACTTTCCTCAATCGATCCAAACAAGAACAACAACCATGACCCGAAAATACTTTGGAACCGATGGCATTCGCGGCACCGTCGGGCAAGCGCCCATCACGCCTGACTTTGTCATGCGATTGGCCCACGCGGTGGGACGTGTTTTGCGACAAAAAGAAGACCACCCGGTGGTGTTGATTGGCAAAGACACCCGCATCTCTGGCTACATGTTGGAGAGCGCTCTGGAATCAGGCTTTAACTCTGCAGGGGTTGACGTGGTTTTGTTGGGTCCTGTGCCAACACCTGCAGTGGCCTACCTTACCCGTGCTCAGCGCGCATCGCTAGGCGTGGTCATCAGTGCAAGCCACAATCCGTATGACGACAACGGCATCAAATTTTTCAGTGCCAAGGGCACCAAGCTCAGCGATGCTTGGGAACTGTCGGTGGAAGCCTTGGTGGATGAGCCACCGGTGTGGGTCACCTCTGCCGAACTGGGCAAGGCCAAGCGCTTAGACGATGCGGCGGGCCGTTACATTGAATTTTGCAAAAGCACTTTCAGCAACGACTTTACCTTGAAGGGCATGAAGATCGTGGTGGATGGCGCCCATGGCGCGGCCTATCAAATTGCGCCCAAGGTTTTTCATGAGTTGGGTGCCGATGTCATTGCCATCGGTTGTTCGCCCGATGGCTTGAACATCAACAAGGGCGTGGGTGCTACCCACCCTGAAGCCTTGGTCGAGGCTGTCAAAGCGCATCAAGCCGACTATGGCGTGGCCCTGGATGGGGATGCCGATCGGCTGCAGTTGGTCGACAAATCGGGACGTTTGTACAACGGCGATGAGTTGCTCTATTTGATGGTCACCGACCGACTGGCTCGCGATGAAGTGGTTGCGGGTGTGGTGGGCACACTCATGACCAATATGGCTGTTGAATTGGCCCTGAAAAACAAAAACATCCCCTTCATTCGCAGCAAAGTAGGCGACCGCTACGTTCTAGAAGCCTTGCAAGAAAACAGTTGGCTATTGGGTGGCGAGGGCTCTGGCCATTTACTGGCCCTAGATAAGCACACCACAGGCGATGGCTTGATCAGTGCCTTGCAAGTGCTGCAGGCCTGTGTGGCCACCGGCAAAACCATGGCCGAGTTGTTAAGCGATGTGGTGTTGTTTCCTCAGGTGCTTATCAATGTGCGTTTGGCCAAAGACCAAAATTGGAAAGACAGCCCCCAATTGGCGCAAGCTTTGAAAGAAGTGGAAGCAGAGTTGGCAGACACTGGCCGCGTTCTCATCAGGCCCAGCGGCACCGAGCCATTGGTTCGGGTCATGGTCGAGGCCAGCGACATGGCTTTGGCGCAGCGCAGCGCCGAAAAACTTGCCAATACCTTGCGCTGATGCTTTTCCAGTCAAGCCAAATCAATAAACCAAACGCTCGGGTTTGATTTCTTGAAGAATGGTCGTGGCAATTTCTTCAATTGACTTGGTGGTGGTTGACAGCCAACGGATGCCAGAGCGGCGCATCATCGACTCGGCTTCGGCCACTTCATGTCGGCAGTTCTCAAGGCTGGCGTATTTGGAGTTGGGGCGTCTTTCGGAGCGAATTTCTGAAAGCCGATCGGGGTGAATGGTCAGGCCAAAAATCTTTTTCCGATGTGGCACCAAGGCTGGGGGCAATTGCTTGCGCTCAAAGTCTTCGGGAATGAGCGGGTAGTTGGCTGCTTTCAAGCCGTATTGCATCGCCAAGTAAAGGCTGGTGGGCGTTTTGCCGCTTCGGCTCACGCCGACCAAGATCACTTCTGCCTGCTCCAAATCTCGGTTGGACTGGCCGTCGTCGTGGGCCAATGAAAAGTTGATGGCTTCAATGCGGTCGTGGTAGTCCTTGCTCTTGCTGACATCCGAAAAACGACCTACTCGGTGGTGCGATTTGATGCCTAACTCTTCTTCCAAGGGGTGGACAAAGGTGCCAAACATGTCGAGCAACATGCCCTTGCAACCCTCGCGAATCACGTCGAGCACTTCCATGTTCACCAGGGTGGTGAAAACGATGGGCTTGATGTTCTCAATTTCGGCGGTGTGATTGATTTGCCGCACGGCTTGGTGTGCCTTGTCTGCACTGTCCACAAAAGGCAGCCGGATGTACCGAGTTTTCATCTCAAACTGAGCCAAGATGGCCTTGCCAAAGGTCTCGGCCGTGATTCCGGTGCCGTCGGAGATGAAAAATACGGTTCTGTTGGGCATTGTTGAAATTTTAACCTTGTGTTGCCTGACTTGCGTCCTAAAATCTCATTCATTATCTACCGCCTGCTGGCGTCCAGAAGTCACGTCTAAAAACAATCAAGACTCTGGAAGTTGGTTCGGGCCGAGAGTGCCGTTTTTTAACTTTGGAGCTTTTATGTCTAACCTCTTCGCAAAGGACGCTCTGGTCGTGCCCTTCGAACAACTTCGGATGACCGATGTTGAGTCTGTGGGCGGTAAAAACGCCAGCTTGGGCGAGATGATTTCGCAATTGCCCAACGGTGTGCGCGTGCCCACAGGTTTTGCCACCACCGCCCATGCCTTTCGGGCATTTTTAAAGCACGACGGCTTGGTCGATCGCATCAATCAGAAGTTAGATGCCTTGGATGTGGAAGACGTTCGAGCTTTGTCGGTGGTGGGTGCTGAAATTCGCCAGATGGTGGAGGCCCAGCCTTTTCCGGCCGACCTCGAAAAAGCCATTCGAGATCAGTTCGCCATTCTCAGTTCGGGCAATGCGCAAGCTTCCTTTGCCGTACGTTCTTCGGCAACGGCCGAAGACTTGCCCGACGCCTCTTTTGCAGGTCAACAAGAAACCTTCTTGAACGTGGTCGGCATTGAGGACATCTTGCACAAAATGAAAGAGGTGTTTGCCTCTTTGTACAACGACCGCGCCATCAGTTACCGCGTGCACAAAGGTTTTGCGCATGCCGAAGTGGCCTTGTCTGCCGGTGTGCAGCGCATGGTGCGCTCCGATTTGGGCGCCGCAGGGGTCATGTTCACCATCGACACCGAAACTGGTTTTGAAGAAGTGGTGTTCATCACATCCAGTTATGGTTTGGGCGAAACCGTGGTGCAGGGCGCCGTTAATCCTGACGAGTTTTATGTGCACAAGCCCATGCTGGCGGCAGGAAAAAATGCAGTCATTCGGCGCAATTTGGGCTCCAAGCTCATCCAAATGATTTTCTCAACACCCGAAGAAAAAGCAGCTTCCGGCAAGCTGGTGAAAACCATCGATGTGGCCATGGAGCTGCGCAACCGTTACTCCCTGACAGATGCCGACATTACCCAGCTGGCGCAATATGCCATGGTCATTGAAAAGCACTACGGCCGCCCCATGGACATTGAATGGGGCAAGGACGGCACAGACGGTCTGCTCTATATTTTGCAAGCGCGTCCAGAGACAGTGAAGAGCCAGTCAAAGGGCACAGCCGAATTGCGCTACAAGCTCAAAGGCAAGGGCACTGTTTTGGCGGAGGGCAGGGCCATTGGCCAAAAAATTGGCACCGGCCCAGTGCGCCTGGTTCACAGTATTTCTGAGATGGACCAAGTGCAGCCTGGCGATGTGTTGGTCACTGACATGACCGATCCCAATTGGGAGCCTGTGATGAAGCGCGCTAGCGCCATTGTGACCAATCGGGGAGGGCGCACTTGCCACGCTGCCATCATTGCCCGCGAGTTGGGTATTCCTGCCGTGGTGGGTTGTGGCCATGCCACCGAGAAATTGAAAGACGGTACGCTGGTCACGGTCAGTTGTGCAGAGGGCGACACAGGTCGCATCTACGACGGCCTGCTTGAAACCGAAGTGACCGAGGTTGTTCGCGGCACCATGCCCGATATTGCGACCAAGATCATGATGAACGTTGGCAATCCTCAATTGGCATTTGATTTTGCCCAACTGCCCAATCAAGGTGTGGGTCTTGCGCGCTTGGAGTTCATCATCAACAACAACATTGGTGTGCACCCCAAAGCCATTCTGGACTATCCCAACATCGATGCTGATCTGAAAAAAGCGGTGGAATCTGTCGCGCGCGGACACGCTTCGCCCAAGGCTTTTTACATCGACAAAGTCACCGAAGGTGTTGCCTGCATTGCAGCTGCTTTCTGGCCCAAGCCTGTCATTGTTCGCTTGTCAGACTTTAAGAGCAATGAATACCGCAAACTCATTGGGGGTAGCCGATACGAGCCCGAAGAAGAAAACCCCATGTTGGGCTTTCGCGGCGCGGCGCGTTATATCAGCGAAGACTTTGGTGAAGCCTTTGCCATGGAGTGCCAAGCCATCAAGCGGGTGCGCGGCGAGATGGGTCTTACCAATGTGCAGGTGATGGTTCCTTTCGTGCGCACCTTGGGTCAGGCCGATCGCGTCACTCAGCTGTTGGCCAAGCACGGCCTGCAGCGCGGCCAAGACGACTTGAAAGTCATCATGATGTGCGAAGTACCCAGCAACGCCATATTGGCTGAAAAGTTTTTAGAGTTCTTTGACGGATTTTCAATCGGCTCCAACGACCTGACGCAACTCACCTTGGGCTTAGACCGAGACTCTGGTTTGGAGTTGCTCGCAGCCGATTTTGACGAGCGCGATTTGGCGGTGCAAACCTTGATTTCTCAAGCCATCCAAGCTTGTCTAAGCCAAGGCAAGTATGTGGGTATTTGTGGTCAAGGGCCCAGTGATCACCCCGACTTTGCGCGCTGGCTCATGGCGCAGGGCATCAGCTCCATCTCTTTGAACCCAGACACCGTGGTTGAAACCTGGATGCAGCTAGGAAAAGCAGATTGAAATCAGGGACATCTTTTCAGAAAAAGTATGCCGCCTACCAATGGCGCTTGCATCGCAACGTTTTAATTTATGTGGTGCTGCTACTTTTTTTGCTGGGTGTCATGGGTTGGGCGGAACATGAGGGACTGTCTAGAAATTTGATTGGCCCCATTTTCCTGTTCTCGACGGTCATGATTTATGCCCTGATCGGTGTCGCAGGGCGCACTTCAGATGCTGAAGAATATTATGTAGCAGGCCGGCGCATCCCTGCTTTTTACAATGGCATGGCCACCGCTGCCGATTGGATGAGTGCGGCATCCTTTATCAGTTTGGCTGGCGCGCTTTATTTGCAAGGCTTTTCTGGCACTGGCGGTCAAGCAGGCGGCTTGGCCTATGTCATGGGATGGACCGGTGGATTTTGTCTGGTGGCCTTGCTTATCGCTCCGCACTTAAGAGCCATGAACTTGTACACCTTGCCCGATTTTTTCAGCCAACGCTTTGGCGGTCGTTGGCCAAGGCTGTTGGCCGCATGGGCTGCTATTTTGTGTTCATTCACTTATGTGGTGGCACAAATTTATGGCATTGGCCTCATTGCCTCACGCCTCACGGGGGTGCAATTTGAAATCGGTATTTTGCTGGGACTGGGTGGTGTTTTGTTGTGCTCCTTCTTGGGCGGAATGCGAGCCATCACCTGGACACAAGTGGCCCAGTACATCATTTTGCTGATGGCATTTTTAATCCCAGTTTCGTGGTTGGCCTACAAGCAATTGGGAACGCCTTGGGCACCATTGGCCTATGGCTCGCAGATTTCCAAAATTGCAGAACTCGAGCAAAAACTCATTGCCGATCCCTCGGAGCAGGCCGTCCGCCAAGAGTATGCCCGCCGCGCAGAAGCGTTGCGCGCCAAACTTGAAAATGTTGAAGAGGCCTTGCTGAAAGAGCGACAAAGCTTAGAGCAAAAGGTGCGCGACTTGAAGCTTCAAAATGCGGAGTATTCGGTCATTGCGCAAGTTCGTCGAGAGTTGCAAGCACTGCCTAAAAATGCCGCAGCGGCCAAAGAGTTGTGGCAAAAGGCCATGCAAGAGAATGTTGAGCGGTCTCAAGTTTTAGGGGGGATGCCGCTGCATGGCAAGCCTTTCCAGGGGGATCCTGATGGCACCCCCGAAGAGCAAGAAATTTACCAGCACTCGAGAATCAACTTTGTGGCACTCATTTTTTGTCTGATGGCCGGTACGGCAGGGTTACCTCATTTGCTCACTCGTTTCTACACGGTTCCCAATGAGTCTGAAGCACGCTTGTCCGTTGCTTGGTCTTTGTTGTTCATTGCCATCTTGTATTTGAGTGCGCCCGCATTGGCGGTGCTTGTGAAGTTTGAGGTCATGAACAATTTGGTGGGCAGCTCTTTTTCAGAATTGCCCCATTGGCTTGCGCAGTGGGCGCGTGTCGACAGCGCCTTGGTCGAAGTGTCCGATGTCAACCGTGATGGTGTTTTGCAGTTTGGTGAACTTAAGTTGGGTGCCGACATGATCATGCTGGCCAGTCCCGAAATGGCAGGCTTGCCTTATGTCATTTCAGGCTTGGTGGCGGCAGGTGGTTTTGCCGCGGCCTTGTCGACCGCTGACGGCCTTCTATTGACCATTAGCAATGCCTTTGTTCATGACATGCGCTTGGGCACCAAAAATGGCATTGAGACCGAAGAGGGGCGGGTGATTTTGTCGAAGTTTGCTTTGTTGGCCGTTGCCATGTCTGCCGCCATGGTGGCAGCTTGGAAGCCTGCGCAAATTTTGGCCTTGGTTTCGGCGTCTTTTTCTTTGGCGGCATCAGCCTTCTTTCCAGGCATGATCATGGGACTTTTCTGGAAAGGCGCAAGTCGAAAAGGGGTGGTTTTGGGCATGCTCTTGGGCTTGGGCGTCACGCTTAGCTACATGATTTGCAATGCTCCCGCCGTTCGAGCCGCGCTCAATTGGTCAGTGGACACCGGCCTATTTTTGGGAATTCAGCCCATTTCTGCCGGCATTTTGGGTGTGCCTGTTGGATTTTTGGCTATTTTCTTGGGCAGTTGTGTTTGGCCAGACCGTCCCGAATCGCTTGCGGGACATGATTCCCCCTCTCAAAATCCCTATCCAGGGCTCTAATTCCTAGGCTATAATCGCGGGCTCAGCCTTGCTGCACCCCATCCGACGCTGGGGGTAGCTTTTTTCAATACCTCAAAGGTAAAAACCCAAAAGGAGTCTCAATGCGTCATTACGAAATCATTTTGCTGATTCATCCGGATCAGAGCGAACAAGTTCCAGCCATGCTGGAGCGTTACAAAGGCATGATCGTTGCCGGCGGTGGCAAGATTCACCGTGTCGAAGACTGGGGTCGCCGCCAGTTGGCCTACCAAATTAACAAGTTGGGCAAAGCCCACTACTTGTGCGTGAACATTGAAGCTGATCAGGCTGTGATGGCCGAACTCGAACACGCCTTCAAGTTCAACGACGCTGTTTTGCGCCACATGACTGTTCTCAAGAAGAAAGCCGAAACAGGCCCATCTTCCATGATGAAACAAGTCGAGCGCGAAGAAGCTCGCAAAGCCCAACAAGCCGAGTTTGCAGGCTAATTACATTTGTTTGCGGGAGTGACCGAACAAAACCACCTTGAATTAACCGCTGGTATCGCAGAGCAAAAAGCAATTCGATACACACCGGCTGGATTACCAGTCATCGACTTGGTTCTAGAGCACAGCTCTAGCATGCAAGAAGCGGGAACTCTCAGACAGGTCAATGCCACAGTCAAAGCTGTTGCCATCGGATCGGTTGCAGAGAGAATTCAAACCCAGCCCATTGGCAGCGTTTGGAAATTCAGCGGTTTTTTGGCCACCCCCAAAAACGGAAAAAATGTAGTTCTGCATATTCAAGAATTCAAGACACTTTAATTTTCAGGAGGCCCCATGGCCACTTTCAAAAAATTTAACAAAGACAAGCGCCCTAAGCGCAACACCCAGTCATTGCTGTTCAAGCGCAAGCGTTTCTGCCGCTTCACAGTCACAGGCGTGGAAGAGATTGATTACAAAGACGTCGACACATTGCGCGACTTCATCGCCGAAAACGGCAAAATCATTCCCGC
>JAJTGB010000160.1 GCA_021298995.1 Comamonadaceae bacterium
AGCGGCGGCGAAGCACAGCGCATCAAGTTGGTCACAGAACTTACCAAGGTCAGAGACGAAGTGGGCAAGCGAGGCAATAAAGCGCCGCACACTTTGTACGTTCTAGACGAGCCCACCGTGGGCCTGCACATGGCCGACGTCGACAAACTGATTCACGTGTTGCACAGACTGGTCAACGCAGGTCACAGTGTGTTGGTCATCGAGCACGACCTAGACGTGATTGCCGAAGCCGATTGGGTCATTGATCTAGGGCCTGACGGCGGCAAAGCTGGTGGCAAAGTGGTGGCCAGTGCCAGCCCAGAAGAAGTGGTCAGGCTTGGAACCCACACAGGCAAAGCCTTGAAGGCAGTTCTAGCAAGATAAAAAAACGCTGCCAAAGTGCAGCGTTTTGAATTTTAAAAATAGACGCCTCTTGAAGGCATGTACCGCTTTTCAAAGGCTCTAGTTCTTAGCCTCTTCACTGGCCGCCATCACCAACGCAAGCCCTACACTCAAACTCAACATGGCCCCATAGTAGTTATGGCCCATGTTGGTATTCGACAGTCCCGCAGTCAGGTGCATAAACAAAATACCCAAAACACCTTGCGCAGCCCGCGGATGCGGCACCCACAACTTGCGCACTACCAAGCCCATGCCCGTAGCCATCACTAGCAAACTCAAAATACCCATCAAGCCATGGCTGACCCATGCATCTAAAAACTCATGGTGCAAGTGCCCCAACTTTTGCACTTGCGCAGAATTAATTTCCAAGCCCCACTGCTTGATCATGGCAATGCTATTTTCTTTGCCGTAGCCAAACCAAGGCTGAACTTCAATCGCGTCCAGTGCCTTGCTCCACAAAAACAAACGCGAACCCACCGAGGTGTTGGCCGCTTCGCTGGGGTTGCTTTGCGCCAAGGAAGCTTCCACCCAAATCTCTGAGACACGCTGCATCACCGATGTGAGCCAGGGAGGTTGAGTGCCCAAAATCCAAATGAATCCCAAAAACGCTAGGCCAACGGACACCCAAGTGGCTGGCTTAAATGTAGAAAATTGCAAGAGCATTCGATTGGAGGCCGCTACATAACCCGCCAAAGTGAGCCAAATGAGCAAGCCATAAACGCCGCGTGATTGGCTTAAAACCACGCCCATAGACCCCATCAGCACAGCCAAAACCCAAAACTTGCGGTGCGCGCTGGGCACAGAACTGTCCAATACCTTGGGGGCCAACAAACACACCATAAAGCTCAAACAAACAGCCCAAGCGATGGCATGCACTGGCGTTTCTCGCCCATAAAGAGCGGCTACTCCAAAGCCCACAAAGCAAGCCAATGCCAGCGCATAACTCAAAATAACTTTTTGCGCGCCAAGCAGTCTGTAAAAAGGCGGCCATTTGACCAAGGCCACAGTGGCCAAGGCACCCAAAATTAAGCGGATTTCAGCATGTCGCCTGTCCCAGTTGTCTTGCCAAAATGCGTGAGGCAAAAATCGAATAGCAGCCGCAGCCAAACAAGCCAAAAGCCACACTCTGGCAGCTTCTTCGATCGCTGATGGGCTTGATTCTAAATAGTTATATGGAGAGTGCGCGCCAACTTCAAGAGCTTTGCTTGAGTAAGATTTGACAAACGCCCACAAGCCCATCAAGCACAGTAACACCCAAGCCAAGCCGCCAATTTTGGTGCTTGTAGGTGCAGCAGCCAAGCAAAGCGAAAAGAATGCAAATGCAAGGGTGGGAAAAGGGCGGTGAGACAAGGCTGGCGTATTCTTATTGTGTGTTCTGAAATTATAAATTAGCGATGTATTTCAAGGGCTGTGTTCAGGGTCACAACAAGGTCACAATACCCATCAAAAACCAATGCCGTTACGCCAAAATCAAAATCTTCACGGCAAGCACAGTTGCAAACCATTCCTTTAATGTCATGACCCCGCCTTCTCTACAACCCACCGCCCCGTTTTGGCTGGTGGTGCCAACTTACAACCCTGGCCAAGCGGTGTGGTCCGAGTGGATTCGTGCCTTGCAAATGCAAACAGTGCAGCCACAAAGGGTTGTTGTAGTCGACTCAGGGTCCACAGATGGCACGCAGCAACTAAGCCAGCAAGCTGGTTTTCTTGGCCTGTCTGTGGCGGCCCAAAATTTCAATCATGGCGGCACCCGGCAATGGGCCCTAGACCAAGCCTTAGCGGCGCATACCCAAACGCCACCGACCCAATCGCCTCCTACTTGGGTGGTCTATCTCACCCAAGATGCCATTTTGGCCAACCCTCAATCTTTGCAAAATCTGCTTCAAGCATTTCAAGATGAGCGCGTAGCGGGGGTCTATGGCCGGCAAATGCCTCACCCGCATGCCTCTTGGATGGAAACGCATGCGCGCCACTTCAATTACCCAGCCACCTCTAAAACTGTGACGGTGCAAGACAAAGAAAGCATGGGCCTGAAGGTTTGTTTCTTTTCAGATGCCTTCTCGGCCTACAGGCTCAGTGCTTTGCAGCAGCAAGGTGGTTTTCCTAGGCATGTACCTCTGGGAGAAGACACCCTCATGGCCGCCAAACTTTTGCTGGCAGGCCACAGTTTGCGATACGAAGCGCAGGCCAGCACGCTTGGCTTAGAGAAACATTTGGCGCAGCTGAAGGCGAAGGCTGGCGCTATGCCAGAGATCAAGTGGCCTTTTTGAAAAGCTTCAAGAGTTGGCCCAAGCTCTTCATAGGGCTGATTCAAATGGGCTACAAAAACAGCCTCAAATTATTGGGCTATCGCCTAGGCCTAAGCCACCAATATTTACCCATGCCACTTAAAAAGTTGTGTGCCATGCACAAAGCTTTTTGGGCCCAGCACTCAGCATCGCCCTCTGCATGATCCCTACACTTTCGCTGTTTCAAGTCAGGGTTTCAAAGTTTGCCATTTTGTTGGGCGATGCCTTGGCCTTTGCCGCTGCATTTGGCATTGCAACCTTCATCAATGTGGCGGCCGATCCCAGTCGAAGCGTAGGTGTGTGGTTTTCTACGCAAGATCTGCTGCGTTACTACGCATGGGGCGGCTTGGTGTTTTTAGGTCTCATGCTATTTCTCATGCGGTTTCAGCACTACAGCGACCGTCGACCCTTTTGGGACGAGCTGGGCGATATTTTGCGGCTCACTGCCAGCTTGGCCCTGCTCGACATGACGCTCATTGCGGCCACGCGTTGGAATTCTTCTCGCATGTGGTGGCTTTTAGTTTGGCTGGCCGCTGTGGTCATGGTGGTTGTGGGCCGCGCGCTCACACGCGAGTTGCTCAAGCAATTGGGTCTTTGGATCCGGCCCACCATCATCATTGGCCAGGGGCCCAATGCCGCCGACGCTGCCATTGCTTTGCAAAGCGAACCCCGCATGGGCTTTCAAGTGGCAGGCTATGTCGATGTTGACCACCCACAACTCCAACTCACCCTAGATGGCCACACCCTTCAAAATGCAGAGCAGCTACAAGCCTTGGCTGACCAGCCTGGTATTCAATGGGTCATTGCACTAGAGCACTCTCAGTCTGAGCAACGTGAACATTGGCTTCGAACGCTGGCGCAGTGGGGCGCAACCGATATCAGCGTCATTCCCGCCATGCGCGGTGTGCCTTTGTATGGCACCGACATGTCCCATTTCTTCTCGCACGAAGTAGCACTTTTGCGAGTCAGAAACAACTTAAGGCGCTGGCCTGCGCGCCTCACAAAGCGCTTGTTCGATTTAACTGCGGCTGCCTTGCTTTTGCTTTTGCTCTCCCCCGTCATGCTGATCATTGCAATCGCCTTGAAATTAGAAGGCGGCGCAGTTTTGTTTGCGCACACGCGTATTGGCAAAAATGGCAAAGCATTTCGCTGTTACAAGTTTCGCTCGATGGTCAACCAAGCAGAAGAAAAATTGCAAAACTTGCTGCAACAAAATCCGCAGCTTAAAGAAGAGTGGGACAAAGAGCACAAGCTCAAAGACGATCCTCGCATCAGCGCACTGGGTGCCTTTTTAAGGCGCAACAGCCTTGACGAATTACCTCAGCTTTTCAATGTGCTGCAAAGCCAAATGAGCCTGGTCGGCCCTCGCCCTATCGTGCGAGAAGAGTTACAAAAATATGGCCTAGAAAAAAGTTACTACCTCATGGTGCGCCCCGGCATGACGGGCCTGTGGCAGGTCAGTGGCCGCAACGACGTAGATTATGAAACTCGCGTTTATCTAGACGCCTGGTATGTCAAAAATTGGTCTCTCTGGTACGACTTGGCCATCTTGTTCAAAACCATCAAAGTGGTGCTGTGGCGCAATGGCGCCTACTAAGGCCTGCAATGCCAAGCAATGAGCATCCGTTAAAAAAGCACAACAACCTCACGGCTTTGCGGTGGTTGGCGGCGGGCTTGGTGCTGTATGGCCACTCCTTTGTTTTCTTAGGCCTGCCCGAACCCATTTTCATGAACTGGGTGCCACTGGGCGCTTTGGGTGTTTACATCTTCTTTGTCATCAGCGGCTACTTGGTGTCCCAAAGTTGGCAAAACGACCCTCACCTATTTCGGTTTTTACAAAGACGCGCATTGCGCATATTCCCGGGGCTCTTGGTGTGTACGCTGCTGTCGGTAGCGGTCTTGGGCCCACTGCTTACCACCTTAGATTTCAAAACCTACTGGACCCACCCGCACACTTGGGGCTATTTCAGCAACGTCTATTTGTACATCACCTACAACTTGCCGGGCGTGTTCGAATTGAACCGCCTGCCGCATGCGGTCAACGGCTCACTGTGGAGCTTGCCCGTAGAGTTTGCGATGTACTTGCTCTTGGCCGTGGTGGGACTTTTAAGGTTCAACGCATGGGGCATAGCATCGCTGGCGCTGGTGCTTGGCCTGCTCAATATTTACTGGGCATTGCCCGCCACAGAGATGTTGGTGTTTTACCGAACCGATGTTCGCCAAGTGGTGCTTTGCGGTATCTATTTCTTCATGGGTGCCGCCTTTTACCGTTTCAATGTTCAGCGCTGGTTCAGTTTGTCCAATGTGGTCTTGGCCCTCATTCTTTGGCTATTTTTCAGCGCCCAGCGCCATCATTTCATCGTGGCTGCATGGGCGGTATTGCCCTTTGTGGTGCTGGCCTTCGGTTTGGCCCAGCATGCCCTGTTGGCCAAGCTCACCCCGCACGATTACTCCTATGGCATCTACATTTATGCCTTTCCCGTGCAGCAATCGGTGGTGTCTATTTGGCCCAATATGGCCTTGCTGCCTTACTTGGCCATGGTCTCGGGCATCACATTGGTATTGGCCGCGGCTTCTTGGCGGTTCATCGAAAAGCCCGCATTGGCGTTCAAGCCAAACAGCCCCCACAGATAAACCCTTGCCGGGTTAGCCCCTTTCATCGTCGATAATAAGGCGATGAATTCTGTGGACGAATTGCTTGATATTTCTGTAGTGACCTACAACTCCGCCAAGTGGACGGAGGGGTTTATACAGAGCTTGCTCAAGCAAAACTTAGCCCTGAATCAAATTACGCTGTACTTTCGCGACAACGGCTCCTCCGATGCCACCGTGCAAAATCTTTTGAACATTCAAAAGACTTACGGCGCTCAATTCAAAACCATCTTGGTTGAAGAGGGTGGCAACATTGGGTATGGCGCAGGCCACAACACCAACTTTGCCAAATGTCAAAACAAGTTTGTGCTGGTCACCAATGTCGACTTAGAGTTTGAGGTCGACACTCTGCCCACCTTGCTCAAAGTAGCCGCTGCAGATGCGCCCCAGGTGGCCTCTTGGGAATGCCGCCAAAAACCTTATGAACACCCCAAAGACTATCACCCAGTTACGGGCGAAACATTGTGGAGCTCTAGCGCGTGTGTGCTGTTCAGGCTCAGCGCCATCCAAAAAGTGGGCATGTACGAAGAAGCATTGTTCATGTATGGCGAAGACGTGGAGCTGTCATACCGATTGCGCGACAAAGGTTTCAAATTGCGCTACGTGCCCTTGGCTTCGGTGTGGCACCACACCTACGAAGAAGCGGCGCAAGTCAA
>JAJTGB010000029.1 GCA_021298995.1 Comamonadaceae bacterium
GCTCACAGGCGGTTTGCCAGTGATGATGCCGCCCAACATGACAGCGCCCATGACCATCAAGGAGTTGCCATCGCCTTTGGTGGCGTTGGCGTATTGGGCCAAGCCAATGATGCCGGCAGCGCCGCCCTTGTTTTCGTAAGTGACCGAGCTGGCCACGCCAGAGTCTTGCAGGGCTTTGCCCAAAGCGCGACCCGTGGTGTCCCAGCCGCCACCGGGGTTGGCTGGAATCATCATTTTGATATTGGCGGCTGCCAATGAGGGCAGAGACAGGCTGGAGCCTGCTGCCAAGGCCAAAACGGATTTGATGAACTGATCGCGACGCATGGTGTTTCCTTTAATTGCAAAATCGATGACTGATCATCTTCTTTTTAACTGTCATTTGGCTGTTCAAAACACTAGGGAAAGTACTGAGCCCTGAACAAAAAGAAGAATTACATGAGCAGGTGTTCGCCGGCGTTGTCGCCGCCCAAAATGACGTAATTCACTTTGCGAATGTCCATGAGCTTGGTGCCGCCTGAATAGCTGATGGAACTTTGGGTGTCTTGTTCCATTTCAACCAGGGTGTTGGCCAGCTTGCCCTTGATAGGCTCCAAAATGCGCTTGCCTTCCACGTGCTTGTACTCGCCCTTGTTGAAGTCGGAAGCCGAGCCGTAGTACTCTTTGTACAGCTTGCCATCCACTTCCACGGTGGCGCCGGGCGACTCTTCGTGGCCTGCCAACATGGAGCCAATCATGATCATGGTGGCGCCAAAGCGGATGCTCTTGGCAATGTCACCGTGCTCCCGAATGCCGCCGTCGGCAATGATGGGCTTGGTGGCCACGCGGGCACACCACTTCAAAGCTGACAACTGCCAGCCGCCGGTACCAAAACCCGTTTTGAGCTTGGTGATGCAAACCTTGCCAGGGCCAATGCCGACTTTGGTGGCATCAGCGCCCCAGTTTTCCAAATCGATGATGGCTTCGGGCGTACCCACGTTGCCAGCAATGATGAAAGACTTGGGCAGCTTTTCTTTCAGGGTGTGAATCATCTTTTGCACGCTGTCGGCATGGCCGTGGGCAATGTCGATGGTGATGTATTCGGGCGTGAGGCCCTCGGCCACCAATTGCTTCACTGTTTCGTAATCGGGGGCTTTGACACCCAAAGAAATGGAGGCGAACAAACCCTTGCTGTGCATGTCGCGTACAAATTTGACATTGTCCAAGTCAAAGCGGTGCATGACATAGAAGTAACCGTTTTGTGCCATCCAGACACAGATTTCTTCGTTCACGACCGTCTTCATGTTGGCCGGTACCACCGGAAGACGGAATTTGCGGCCACCCAGCTCTACGCCAGCGTCGCACTCTGAACGGCTTTCCACGCGGCATTTGCGGGGAAGCAACAAGATATTGTCGTAATCAAAAATTTCCATTTAACCAAGCTCCAAAAGGATCGTTGAAAGAACGAGTGAGCGCTTGGCTTGGCCGGTTTTGGGTGCCTTTTTTGGGGCAAAAAAAACCGGGCGCAAGAATCTTGGGCCCGGTGGCTGATTCTACCCGTTTTGTTTTGCATTTTGCCAAGATGGCGCCAGGAGTTTCTACAATTGGGGGATGTATGACCAAACGCCCCTGCTGAACAAGCTCAACCCTGAACAATTGCGGGCAGTGACACTTCCCTCTGAATCAGCCCTGATTCTGGCCGGGGCCGGCTCGGGCAAGACAAGGGTATTAACCACCCGAATTGCTTGGCTATTGCAGACCTCCCAAGTGGGGTCGGGCGGTGTGATGGCGGTGACCTTCACCAACAAGGCGGCCAAAGAAATGATGCTTCGGTTGCAAGCTATGCTGCCCGTCAATGTTCGGGGCATGTGGATTGGCACCTTCCACGGCCTGTGCAACCGATTTTTGCGGGCCCATTACAAAATGGCCAACCTGCCGCAAACCTTCCAAATTTTGGACACGCAGGACCAGCTGTCGGCCATCAAGCGCTTGTGCAAACAGCACAAGGTCGATGACGAGCGCTTTCCTCCCAAACAATTGCAATGGTTCATTGCGGGTTGCAAAGAAGACGGTTTGCGCCCCAAAGACGTCGATGTGCGCGACGATGAAACGCGCCGCAAAGTGGAGATCTACCAACTCTACGAAGATCAGTGCCAACGAGAAGGTGTGGTCGACTTTGGCGAGCTGATGCTGCGCTCGTTTGAATTGCTGCGCGACAACGACGCCATCCGCTTGCACTACCGAGCGCGGTTCAAGCATGTCCTGATTGATGAGTTTCAAGACACCAACAAGTTGCAATACGCCTGGATCAAGATGATTGCAGGCTTACCATCAGAACATGGCAGTGCAGTATTGGCCGTGGGCGATGATGACCAAAGTATTTACGCTTTTCGCGGTGCGCGCGTGGGCAACATGGCCGACTTTGTGCGGGAGTTTGGTGTGCAGCACCAAATTAAGCTGGAACAAAACTACCGCAGTTACAGCAACATTTTGGATTCGGCCAATGCGCTCATTGGCCACAACAAAAATCGCTTGGGCAAAAACCTGCGCACCGACCAAGGCGTTGGTGAACCTGTGCGGGTGTACGAGTCCACCAGTGATTTTGCAGAAGCGCAATGGTTGGTAGATGAAATTCGCCAGCTGGTCAAAGGCGATGGATTCACGCGCAAAGAAGTGGCGGTGCTGTATCGCAGCAATGCGCAAAGTCGGGTCATGGAAACAGCCTTGTTCAATGCGGGTGTGCCTTACAAAGTGTATGGCGGCCTGCGCTTCTTTGAACGCGCCGAAATCAAGCACGCCTTGGCTTACTTGCGTATTTTGGAAAATCCCAACGACGACACCAGCTTCTTGCGAATTGTGAATTTTCCGCCTCGCGGCATTGGCGCTCGCAGCGTGGAGCAGTTGCAAGACGCAGCCAAGGGCTTGGGCTGCTCCTTGCACGATGCGGTCAGCACCACGGCCGGTAAAGCGGGTGCCAAGTTGGCGGGCTTTGTGGCCATGATCGATGTGATGCGCGAGCAAACGCCAGGCATGACATTGCGAGAAATCATTGAAGTGGTGCTAGACAAAACAGGCTTGATAGAGCACTACAAAACCGAAAAAGAAGGTGCAGACCGCGTAGAAAACTTAGAAGAATTGGTCAACGCGGCTGAGAGTTTTGTCACGCAAGAAGGTTTTGGCCGTGATGCAGAAGCCACTGCTTCAGAAATGGCACCCAACGCAGAAGATGGCGAAGTGATGTCGCCATTGGCGGCCTTCCTAACCCACGCAGCACTGGAAGCGGGCGACAACCAGGCCCAAGCCGGTGAAGACGCCATTCAGCTCATGACAGTGCATGCCAGCAAAGGCTTGGAGTTTGATGCGGTGTTTATCACTGGCCTTGAAGAAGCCTTGTTTCCGCACGAAAATTCCATGAACGACTTCGACGGCTTGGAAGAGGAGCGTCGCTTGATGTATGTGGCCATCACGCGTGCGCGCAAACGTTTGTACCTCAGCCATTCGCAAACTCGCATGTTGCATGGTCAAACTCGGTACAACCTCAAAAGTCGATTTTTGGACGAGTTGCCTGAAGAGTGCTTGAAATGGATCACGCCAAAGAACCCAGGTTTTGCAAGTGGCTTGGGAGGTGGGTGGACCTCGCCTGCGCAAGCCTTTCAGGCCAAGCCTGCTTGGGGCCAAAGCAGCTTGAGTTCGGCTGAGACCTACAAGAGCCCGCCCGTGCCTGTGCAAAAATTGGAGCCCTCGCATGGTATCAAAGTGGCGATGAAAGTATTTCACACCAAGTTTGGTGAAGGCAAAGTCTTGGCGGTGGAAGGGGCGGGCGCAGATGCGCGAGCTCAGGTGAATTTTCCAAGGCATGGCGTGAAGTGGCTGGCCCTGTCTGTTGCCAAATTGACACCGGTTGAATGACTAGAATTTGAGGAAGAGGACAACATGAAAATTGAAAAAGACACAGTGGTCACTTTGAAATACAAAGTGTCCGATGCTCAAGGCAAATTGATCGAAGCGGCTGCAGAACCGATGGCCTACTTGCATGGTGGTTATGAAAACACCTTGCCCAAGATTGAAGAGGCCTTGGACGGCCAAGAAAAGGGTTATCAAACCACATTGGTGTTGTCGCCTGCCGATTCATTTGGTGAGCGCGACGAAAGCTTGTTGCAAACCATGCCCAAGAAAGATTTTCCGCCAGGTGTCAAAGTGGGTGGTCAACTTCGGGGGCGAACAGCCGATGGTCGTGAAGCTGTCTTCAATGTGGTGAAAATCAAAGGTGAAACCGTGATGTTGGATGGCAACCATCCTTGGGCGGGTCAAACTTTGCGCTTCCAATTGAATGTCACGGACGTGCGAGCTGCTATTCAAGAAGAAATTGAGCATCGCCATGTGCATGGTGCGCATGGCCACCACCACTGAAAAAAAGCCTGCAAATGCAGGCTTTTTTAGGCTTGCGTTTCGCTGCCTGGTGATGGTAAATCGAAACAGTCCTTGACGCTGAAATAGACCGATGTGAAAAACATGGCGGCCATGAGCAAGGCACCGGGCATGAGCACGACGCCTGACAAATCTTTGCCGCCCAAGGCGCTGCTGATGGTCAGAAGCACTGTGGCGCAAACGATAAACACACCCAGCCAAGACACAAGATAAACCGCAAAAGCTCCCAAATTTCGCCAGCAGGCCACAGCACTGAAAAACATGCTTTTCAAGGGAGGGACACCATGCCAATGAACCAGCGCAGGTGCATGCCAAAAGAGCATTGACAAAGGAATGTACAAAAGGGTGGCAAACCACATGGCCACTTGAAAATCGGGATCGTTGACCACTTCGGGCGTGATGGGTGCGTTGGCCAAATAGACTTTGGCAAATCCACCGCCATCAATGAGTGCGGACATGGCCATCACTGCCAAAAAACTCACTGCGTAAAAGCCACCCAAAACCAGCATGGCCTTGAGGCGTTGCTGGCCAGCCCTAAACGCCACCATCAAAACGGTGGGCATGGGAAATTGGCCCAAGGCCGCTTGCTCAGTGGCAACCATCAAGCCCAAAGTGGCAGCCGGCAAAATGAGCAGGGCCAGTGCGGCTCCCAAGACGGGGACCATGGACAACAAGGAGACCCAAGCGATGAACAAAAAGAACAAGCCCGTGAATGCCAGGGGTTGGCGCCAGAAAGTGCGAATGCCTTGTTTGACCCATGTCAGGCCTTGTTTGGCAGGAACAATATTGAGATTCATGCGCTGAGCTTAAAGGGCGAATTTGAACGGGCTCGCAATACCCGTTCGAAGTGGGTGGGATCGTGTGGCTTCAGCATGGCCGCATCTCTGGGAAGGTAGAAGTCCCATAGTCTGGAAATCCAAAATCGCAAAGCGCCTGCGCGCAACATGGCAGGAAGCAATTGTCTTTCGGCCGGGCGCAATGGGCGAACTGCTTGGTAGGCCTCAAGCATGGCCTGAGCCCGATCCGATGCGAGTTCGCCGGTGTGCAAGTCGATGCACCAATCGTTCATGCACACCGCCAGGTCGAACAACCATGTATCAACGCCAGCAAAGTAAAAATCGAACAATCCGGTCAATGCCGTGCCTTCAAACATCACGTTGTCGCGAAACAAGTCGGCATGCACAGGACCTCTGGGCAACGCTTGGTAAGCAGCGCCACTGGCAATGTGATTTTGGTAAGCCAGTTCACTTTGAAGGAGGCTGGCTTGCGCTTCATCTAAGTAGGGAAGCACCACAGGCACTGTGTCGTTCCACCACGCCAAGCTGCGCAAATTGGGTTGGCTTCGGTTGTAGTCTTCGCCCGCAAAGTGCATGCGCGCCAACATAGTGCCCACTGCTGCGCAATGAACTGCTTCTGGGGCCAATTGACTTTGGCCAGAAAGCCGGTTGACCACGGCGGTCGGCTTTTCGTTCAGGGTGTGCAAGATGTCGCCATCTCGGTTGGCTGCGGGGTTGGGCACCGGAATGCCTTTTTCAGCCAGGTGCTTCATGAGGAACAAGTAGAAGGGCAGTTGTTCGTGGTTGAGGCGTTCAAACAGGGTGAGCACATATTCGCCGAGGTCGGTGGAGGCGAAATAGTTGGTGTTTTCAATGCCACCTTCGATGCCCTTTAAGGCGGTGAGTTCGCCGAGGCCTAGCTGGGACATGAGCAGCGCAGCTTGTTCTTCGGTGACGGGCGTGAAAACAGCCATGGCTTAGGGCTTGGTGAAAAAGGTGGAAATAGAGCCCGAAGGCATGGCGAGATGCATGCTGGGATTGTAGAGGGTGTTGATGTCAAATTTGATCGTCTTGGACTCGGCAAATTTCGCTGGGGAAAGGCACAATTGGGGTATGAGCGACAAGAAAACCCTTTTGCTGGTGGACGGTTCCAGTTATCTTTACCGTGCCTTCCATGCCATGCCCGATTTGCGTGCCGTGCCAGGCGACCCTGCCAGCCCCGCCACGGGCGCCATTCGCGGCATGATCAACATGATGGAGCGACTGCGCAAAGACATTCCCGCCGAGTACGCGGCGTGTGTGTTTGATGCCAAAGGCCCCACCTTCCGCGACGACATCTACCCCGAGTACAAACAAAATCGCAGCCCCATGCCAGACGATTTGCGTTCGCAAATTGAACCCATCCATGAACTGGTGCGTTTAATGGGCTGGAAAGTATTGGATGTGCCCGGCGTGGAAGCCGATGACGTGATTGGCACCCTGGCCGCCGTTGGCTCATCTCATGGCATTGAAGTCATTGTGTCCAGTGGCGACAAAGACTTGGCGCAATTGGTCAATGAGCACATCACCATCATTGACACCATGAACGGCAAACGCCGCGACTTGGCGGGTGTGCAAGAAGAGTTTGGCGTACCGGCCAGCTTGATGCTCGATTACCAAATTTTGGTGGGCGATACCGTGGACAACGTGCCCGGTGTGCAAAAAGTGGGCCCCAAAACCGCCGCCAAATTGTTGTTGGAATATGGCTCCTTGGACAACTTGATGACCCATGCCCATGAAGTGAAGGGTGTGGTGGGTGAGAACCTGCGCAAAGCCGTCGATTGGTTGCCCACCGGCCGGCAGCTTTTGAAAATTCGCACCGATTGCGATTTGAATGGCTTCGTACCCGAATTGCCTTCGCTTGAGACCATACGCTTGGCGCCACCCAACGAAGCCGACTTATTGGCCTTTTATGAAAAGTATGGCTTTAAAGGCTTGGTCAGAAGTCGAGGTGCAGGTGCGCCGGATGCTTCCAGCAAGCCTGCCAAAACAGCATTTGTGCCCAATCTTGATTTGTTTTCAGAGCCCGAACCCGTGGTCACGGTCACAGGCGACAAACGCTACGAAACCATATTAACTTGGGCGCAGTTTGATGCATGGTTGCCCATGCTGGAAGCTGCAGAGTGCGTGGCCATTGACACCGAAACAACATCCCTCGATGCCATGCGTGCCGACTTGGTGGGCATCAGCTGGAGTGTGAAGCCAGGCGAGGCCGCTTATGTGCCATTGCGCCATGACGGACCCGATGCACCTGTGCAACTGCCAATCAATGAAGTGCTGGCCAAGCTCAAACCTTGGCTTGAAAACCCACTCAAACTTAAGGTGGGTCAGCACATCAAATACGACCGCCATGTGTTTGCCAATGTGGGCATTGAGGTGCGCGGTTATGCGCACGACACCATGCTGCAAAGTTATGTGCTGGAAGTGCACAAACCCCACAGCTTAAGCAGCTTGGCTTTGCGCCACGTGGGCCGCACGGGTATCACTTACGAAGATTTGTGTGGCAAGGGTGCGCATCAAATTTCTTTTGCACAAGTGGATGTTGAAAAAGCGTCCGAGTATTCATGCGAAGACTCTGATCAATGTTTGGATGTGCACAGCGTACTCTGGCCGCGCATTCAAGCCGATGCCAAACTGCGTGCCATCTACGACATTGAAATTGCCACCAGCGAAGCTTTGTTTCGCATTGAACGCAATGGTGTGCTCATTGATGGCCCCACGCTGGCTGCGCAAAGCCAAGCCTTAGGGCAACGCATTGTGCAATTGGAAACGGAAGCCTACGACATTGCCGGCCAACCTTTCAACTTGAGCAGTCCGAAGCAATTGGGCGAGATCTTTTTTGACAAGCTGGGTTTGCCCGTCATTAAGAAAACAGCCACGGGCGCGCGCAGTACCGATGAAGAAGTGCTTGAGAAGTTGGCAGAAGACTACCCCTTGCCGGCGCGTATTTTGGAACACCGCAGTTTGTCCAAACTCAAAGGCACCTACACCGACAAGCTGGCCCAAATGGCATTGCCTAGAACGGGCAGGGTGCACACACACTATGCGCAGGCTGTGGCCGTCACAGGGCGCTTGTCTAGCAACGATCCCAATTTACAAAATATTCCCATTCGCACCGCCGAAGGTCGCAAGGTGCGCGAGGCCTTTGTGGCGCCTGCTGGCAGTTTGATTGCCAGTGCCGATTATTCGCAAATTGAATTGCGCATCATGGCGCACCTCAGTGGCGATGAAGCTTTGTTGCGTGCTTTCCATCAAGGTTTGGATGTGCACAAAGCCACAGCGGCCGAAGTGTTTGGCTTAACGCCCGATCAAGTGTCGAGTGAGCAACGCCGCTATGCCAAAACCATCAACTTCGGTTTGATTTACGGCATGAGTGCGTTTGGTTTGGCCAAAGCATTGGGCATCGACAACGGCGCTGCCAAAAATTACATCGAGCGCTACTTCCAACGTTTTGCAGGTGTGAAGCGCTACATGGACGAAACACGCGAGCAAGCCAAATCGCAAGGCTACGTGGAAACCGTGTTTGGCCGTCGTTTGTATTTGCCAGAAATCAACTCGCCCAATGGACCTAGGCGTGCTGGCGCAGAGCGTGCTGCCATCAATGCCCCCATGCAAGGCACTGCAGCCGATTTGATCAAGCTCTCGATGATTGCCGTGCAAGCAGGCATTGACCTCGAGCAGCGCAAAACCAAAGTGATCATGCAGGTGCACGATGAATTGGTGTTTGAAGTGCCCGAAGACGAAGTGGAATGGCTCAAAGTGGCGGTGCCCAAATGGATGGCCGAAGTGGCTGAACTCAAAGTGCCTTTGTTGGCCGAAGTGGGTGTCGGTTTGAATTGGGATCAGGCTCACTAAAGCCGCACTCAGCTAGAGCAATGCAGGCCTTGAGTTAGATCCCATGAAGAACAGCATTCAAAAATTTCAAAACGCTTTGAGCGATGCCGAACGGCAAGTTTTGCAGTTGTGCTTGCAAGAAGCCATGCAAGCCTTACCAGAAGATGCCGTGCCTTGGTATTTGGGCGATGCCCCTTCACCCACGGGTTACTTCAAGCCAGAGCATGCCAAGGCGCTGTTGAGTTTGCGTCATGACTGGCACACAGAGCCGCGGGGTCTGCGTTGGGACACCCCTGAAAAAACGCATGCCTCAAGAAGCTTGGCGCTGGCCAAGTTGGCCGCTGAATTGCGTGAGCTTGGTCATGTCACGGGCTGGCGCAATGAAAAGTTCAGCTATTGGCCAGATACCGTGATATTGGCCAACGGCCAGCCCATTGAGCCCACCGACAATCTGGCTGCCGCGTTTGAAATGGAACGTGCCGCTTACCGATTTTTTGGTTTGCGAGCGCATGCCGTGCATGTCAATGGTTTCACCGAAGATGGGTACATGTGGTGTGGACGCCGATCCTTGGTCAAGGCCACCGACCCTGGCATGCTGGACAACATGGCCGCGGGCGGCTTGACGGTGGGAGAGTCTTTGCAAAGCTGTGGCGTGCGCGAAATGGCAGAGGAAGCCGGCTTGTCGGAGGCGCTGGCGCTTAGCGCTGTCGCTCAAGGCCAAGTGACGACCTGCCGCGCAGTGCCCCGCGGTTGGCACTATGAAACCCTGTGGGTCTACAACTTGTTGATGCCAGCCGATGTGAAACCGGTAAACCAAGATGGCGAAGTGGCTGAATTCAGCCTGCTCTCGCCGCAGCAAGTGGCACAGGCCATTGCCGCAAAGCACATGACAGTGGATGCGGCCTGCGTGCTGGCCCACGCAGTTTTGAATGCCGATTGAGATTAGTTATTTGCCTGTGACCGTGTTGCCGCTGATGGATGTGCCAGGGCTTTGCGCGGCTTGTATTCAATGTAAATACTTGACAATCGTATACCTTGGGGGGTATATTAAGGATGTTATGAATTGATTGAAATGATTCGCAAAATGAAAACACCTCACGACTTGGTATCAGCTGCCAAACAAACTGTTCTTGAAATCTCAATCGACAAAGCGCCTGCTGTCATTGCTCTAAGTGACGTGTTGATTGATGTCCGTGAGGCAGAAGAGTTTCAAGCGGGTCATTTGCCGGGTGCAATTCACATGTCCCGCGGTATGTTGGAGTTCAAGCTCGCAGCCAATCCGCAATTTCAATCACGAGATCTCAAAATTACGCTTTATTGCAAAACCAGTGGCAGAGCTGCGCTGTGCGCCCAATCGCTCAAGGAAATGGGTTATTCAAATGTAAGTTCAATCGCGGGAGGCTTTGATGCATGGCAAGCAGCAGGCTTTCATGTTGACAAACCTGCGCCTACTTCGTTTGAGTAAATGCTAAGTCCCTGCCACGCCAAATGGAAGCACTCATGATGGAAACCCTAGATCCCATTGTTTTAGCCAGGTTGCAATTTGCAGCCAACATCACGTTCCACATTTTGTTTCCGACGATCAGCATCGCCTTGGGGTGGTTTTTGCTGTTTTTCAAAACTAGATTTGTTGCGACGGGCCAGCAGCATTGGATGGACGCCTACCAGTTTTGGGTCAAGATTTTTGCACTGACTTTTGCCTTGGGTGTGGTCAGTGGCATCACCATGAGTTTTCAGTTTGGAACCAATTGGCCAGGCTTTATGAACACAGTGGGCAATGTGGCGGGTCCCTTGTTGGCTTATGAGGTGCTGACGGCATTCTTTTTGGAGGCGACGTTCTTGGGCATCATGCTGTTTGGCCGAGGGCGCGTGAGCGAAAGTGTGCACACTCTGGCCACTTGGTTGGTGGCCTTGGGCACCACAGCTTCAGCTTTTTGGATTTTGGCCCTCAACTCATGGATGCACACACCTGCAGGCTTTGAGATGATCAACGGACAAGCCCACGTCACAAGTTGGTTGGAGGTCATCTTCAACCCCTCCTTTCCTTATCGCATGACGCACATGCTCATTGCTTCTGGCTTAACGGGTTCCTTTCTTCTTGCAGGTATCAGCGCTTACCGCTGGCTCAAAAACGATCGCGCCAACGACGTGATGGCCGCTTTGCGTACAGGCGTGATGGTGGCCGCAGTACTCATTCCTGTGCAAATTGTGGTGGGCGATTTACACGGCCTTAACACCCTCAAATACCAACCTGCCAAATTGGCAGCCATGGAAGGTATTTGGGAAACACAGCGGGGTGTCCCTGCGGTGTTGTTCGCCATCCCTGACAAGACAACGCAATCCAATCACTATGAAATTGCCATCCCTAAGTTGGCCTCTTTTTATCTCACTCACGATTGGGACGGTGAGGTCAAGGGCATCAAAGAATTTGGTGATCAGCATCCGCCAGTAGGACCTGTTTTTTGGGCATTTCGAATCATGGTGGGCATGGGGCTTCTGATGTTGGCGGTCAGTTGGTTTGCTAGCTATGAGCTCAGATTTAAAAAAGCTTTGTCCAAGCGCACGGCCATGATCTTGGTGGCCATGACTTTTGCGGGTTGGGTGGCGCTTGTGTCGGGGTGGTACGTTACAGAAATTGGTCGTCAACCCTGGCTGGTGCATGGCGTTTTGACGACAGCCCAAGCAGCCTCACAAGTTCCTGCTGGAAACATTGCTCTTTCATTGGCCATGTACCTCACCTTGTATGCGGCCTTGCTGAGTGCTTATGTGTCTGTGGTTTTTTACCTTGCAAAGAAGGCTGTCAACGGTGACCCTGAAACCAATACCAACCTGAAAGAGTTAAGCCATGTCTGAGTTTGGTGTGGATTTGATGACCCCAGCGGGATGGCTTCCTTTGGTTTTTGCATTGGTCATGGCCTTGTCTATGCTGGCCTACGTCATCTTGGATGGCTACGACCTGGGTGTGGGTGCTTTGCTTGACAGCGCCGATTCAGTGGCACAAAAAGACATCATGATTGCCAGCATCGGCCCTTTTTGGGATGCCAACGAAACCTGGTTGGTGCTGGGTGTGGGCGTGTTGCTGGTAGGTTTTCCCATGGCCCACGGCGTCATATTGGGTGCTTTGTACCTGCCTGTTGCACTCATGTTGGTGGCCTTGTCTTTGCGTGGCGTGGCGTTTGACTTTCGGGTCAAAGCCAAGGCGCAGCATCGCCCTTTGTGGGACAAAACTTTTTACATCGGTTCCTTGCTAGCCTCTTGGTCGCAAGGCTTTATGTTGGGTCAGCTCATCACCGGCTTTCAGCAGGATAGTGCAGGGTATTTTTTCAGCGCCTTGATTGGCTTTTGCTTGGTATTTGCCTATCGTTTGTTGGGCGCTGGTTGGCTGATCATGAAAACCGAAGGCGCTCTTCAAATAAAGGCTGTAGAGTGGGCTAAGTCTAGTTTGTGGTTAACCGCAGCTGGCGTGTTTGCCATTTCTGTGGCCACACCCTTGGTGAGCCCACGTATCTTCGACAAGTGGTTTAGCTTCCCAAATTTGCTAATGCTGTTACCCATTCCCGCCATGACACTGGCCTTGTTTTTGGTCATAAGGCGCAGCTTGTCCAGATTGCCAACCCGCTTTGCCCAGGGAAATCAATACGGAGCAGGTGTGCCATTTGCCAGTACCGTGGGTATCTTTTTGTTGTCTTTTTACGGGTTGGCCTACAGCCTGTTCCCATGGTTGGTCATTGACAAAATCAACATTTGGCAAGCAGCCAGTTCACCAGAAGCGCTGCAGGTCATTTTCTATGGCGTCGTGCTTGTGTTGCCTGTGATCATTGGCTATACCGTTTTCGCCTACCGAGTGTTTTGGGGTAAGTCCACTCAACTACGCTACTAAATGCCAACTCTTTCTTCAGGGCTTTTGCCCAATGAAGCCCACAAGTGAAGACATGCCGCTGTGACCAGGGCCTTCATCGACCACTTGGAGATATGTTTTGAGGTCTAAGACTTTGTAGTCTTTGAATGGCTTGAGCAGCATCTCTTCGTCGTACAGGTTTTCAAGAATACCAGGCCCACCTGTTTGGTATTGCATTTGCGCTTTGCCATAACCTTGAATGATCAGCGTACCGCCAGCTTTAAGCGCAAAATTTAATTTATCAAAAATTGCTGTCCGCGCCTCTGGGTCTGCAAACTGAAAAAAGATACCTGCTATGGTGTCATAGTAATTGGGCTTCCAATCAAAGCCTTGCCAGTCATTGCAGTCAAAATTGACATTGACATTTTGCACTATGGCTAATTTTTTGGCCTTTTCAATGGCAACGGGCGAGAAGTCGAAGGCGTCAACTTCAAAACCTTGAGATGCTAGCCAAACACTGTTTCGGCCTTCGCCATCTGCAATGCACAAAGCTTTGCCTTTTTGCAGCAGTGGTGTTTTTTCAGCTAAATACTGGTTTGGCTTTTCACCAAAAAGATAAGTCTCTGTTGAGAAGCGTTCGTTCCAACGCGCCAAAGGATTTGTAAATTGAGTCATGTCGAATTAAATAGGTTTAAGTTTGCTCGCTCGCATAAACTGAAATATAGCTTGAATGAGCGTGGACTGACCTGTTTCTATTTGACACACATCCGCTTTACAAGCACTCAGATTGACATTCAGCCCATTTCAGAGCGAACCCATTTGGCCAAGTCGGAAGCGGAACGTGCGCCAGAAATTCTGGAAACCTCCTTGCCGCCTTTGAAAATAGCAATGGTGGGGATGCTTCGAATATGGTGCTTGGCCCCCACCTCTTGGTGAGCCTCTGTGTCAACTTTGACTAATCGAGCGTGTGGCTCCAACATGGCGCAGGCCTTTTCATATTCAGGAGCCATCATGCGACAAGGGCCGCACCAAGGCGCCCAAAAGTCCACCACCACAGGAACGTCACTTTTCGCAATTTGTGCTTCTAAGCCAATGGACGTGAGGCTGGCGGGGTGTTTGTCAAACAGGGGCTTGTGACAGCTGCCACAAGACAACTCAGCTTCCAATTGCGCTGTGGCAACTCGGTTGGTGCTATTGCAGTGGGGGCAAACCAAGTGTGTTTTCATTTGGATTCCAAATTGAACATGGTGCTTGTGATGTGAATTTCAAGAGAAGTCACAGATATAAAAAATGTCGGTGCACTCGTTTGAATCAATTTAACTTTTTCGTACGCGCTGCGTTCAAGAAGTCTTGCAAGATGGGGCGGTCGTCCAATGTGCCTTGCGCTGTTTGGTGAAACTCTGGGTGCCACTGAATGGCGGCCACATAAGCTTTGCCTTGCAGACGGATGGCCTCAGGAATTCGGTCATGGGGACAATAGGCCTCGATGTCAAATTGGGGGGCCAAGTCTTTGATGCCTTGGTGGTGAATGCTATTGACCTTGGCCGATAAAGCACCTCCCAGCAGTTTGGACAATTGGCTGTTGGCTACAAATTGCACGTCATGAAGATTGCCGTCGTACAGGTCGGCGTCGCGGTGCACGAGGGCTTCAGGCCGTTGTGTGGCAATGTCTTGGTACAAGGTGCCACCAAAAGCCACGTTGATAATTTGAAGTCCTCGGCAAATACCCAGAACTGGCTTTTCCGCTTTCACAAACGCTTCAATCAGTCCCTTGTCGTATTGATCTCGAATGCGGTCACCTTCCCAGCGCGGGTCTAGGGCGGTTTCGCCATAACTGCCTGGCCAGACGTCGCTGCCGCCCATCAAGACCAGTGCGTCCAGCCACTCTGCATAGTGATCAAGTTGCACATCGCCTTTTTGGGTGTTGCCTACGGGCGAAGGAATCATGACCGCCAGGTCGCCTTGCGACATGATCCAGTGCGCCACCGATTGCTCGATGTATTGCAGCGTTTTGCCCTTGAAAAGGGAGCGCTCTTCGTTGGGGTGAAAAAAGCAGGCTGAAATGCCAATTTTCAGTCGATTTGAAGTTGCAGACATAGTCGGTGATTTTTGAAGAGGAAACAATGACTTTTGTAGATCATAGACCCGTTGAACTGGCTTGAAATTCCCCGCCAATGGCGACAGGCATAATCATGCTTTTGCACAGTCGCCTGAGTTCCTGAAACTTGGGTGGAAATTTGAATGACTTTATTGGCAATTTTGTTGGGAACCTTGGCTGCGCAATTTTGTTGGGAACCTTGGCTGCTGGAATTGGCAGTGTTTGGCTGGCAGCCTGGCTTAGTTTTGGTGTGGTCAGCCGGTATACCCAGCACATGCTCAGCTTGGCCGCTGGCGCTTTGTTGGCCACGGCGTTCCTGCACCTCTTGCCCGAAGCCTTTGAAGCGGGTGTTGAGCCGCATAATTTGTTTGTCACCTTGCTGTTTGGCTTGCTGTTTTTTTTCTTGCTCGATAAAGCTGAGTTATGGCACCACGGCCATGAACATCACCACGGGGAACATCACCATGGAGAGCAAGACCACACTCATGCCCACCATGATGCCCACCATGATGACCACCCTCATCACTCAGAGCATGCGCATCAATCTCACGTGCACCATGCCAAAGATGTTCCCGGCAGTTGGACCATTTTGGCCGGCGACAGCGTGCATTGTTTTGGCGATGGCGTCTTGATTGCCTCGGCCTTCTTGGTAGATTTGCGTTTGGGCATTGTGGCGGCCTTGGCCGTGCTGGCCCACGAAGTGCCCCACCACATGGGTGATTTGGTGGTGTTGCGTGAGGGCTCCAAAAGCCGACAAACTGCTGTGCTCAAGGTTTCGATGGCAGGCGCTATCACGGCCTTGGGCGGCGTTGCGGGCTTCGCACTGCTAGAGCAGTTGCATGGCATCTTGCCCTATATGCTGGCCATTGCCAGCAGCAGTTTCATTTATGTGGCCTTGGCCGACCTCATTCCGCAACTTCAAAAGCGACTGAGCTCTCGCGAGACTGCCGCCCAAATTGTGTGGCTGGTGTCGGGCATTGCGTTAGTCAGTGGCGTGAGCACCTTGGCTCACTCCTTCGCTTATCACTGACGCCCTCAAACGCTGACTGGGCTTTTAAGACTTGGCGCAGGGCAAGCCAGGTGTGCCGCTCCACTCGCTCCAGCTGCCAGGATACAAGCGCGTAGAGCCCAAGCCTGCCAACTCCATGGCCAATAGATTGGGCAGGGTGCTGACACCACTGCCGCAGTAATGCACCACCGTTTCTGGCTTTCGCCCAGCTAACAATTGCTCAAACTCAGCCCGAAGCACCTCAGCAGATTTGAAAAAACCATTGGCGTCTAAGTTCTCGGCAAAGGGTCTGTTCAATGCGCCAGGGATGTGACCCGCAACAGGGTCGATGGGTTCCACTTCGCCGCGAAAACGCACAGCGCTTCTGGCGTCAATAAGGGTCACATCAGAGTGGCCAACTTGAGGCGCCAACTGTGACGTACTCATCCATTCACGCAGCGCAGGCTTCAATTCAAATTGACTCGATGGCGTGGGCTTTGTTGCAGGTGCACCTGATTCAACAGCGCCGCCAGCTGCTTGCCAAGCCTGCAAGCCGCCATTCAACACGGCCACGGTATCGTGTCCGAGCCACTTCAACATCCACCAAAGACGACCACAGTAGTTGGCGCCATTTCTGTCATAAACCACAGCCTGCATGTTGTTTTGAAAACCCAAGCCACCCAACCATGCCGCCAAAGATTCTCTGGCGGGCAGGGGGTTGCGTCCGCCATTCACGCCAGAGCCATCGCGACTGCTGAGGTTGCGATCGAGGTGCGCTTGTTGGGCGCCTTGAATTCGCAAGGTGGAAAACATGACGTCGGCCATTTCAGGTTTCATCAACTCAAAACTGCAATCGAAAACCATCAGAGGCTGTCCCGAAGCTTGCAGGGCCTTGAGTTGTTCTGCAGAGATCAAGGTGGTGTACATGTGCGTTCTTTCCATTTCAATGTTCTTCGTTTGAATGTTCTTAAGAGGGGGCTTTGCTCAAACTTCGTTCTTGGAGGGCTGTGGCAGCAATGCCGCTCAGAATAATGATACCTATTCCGGACCAACCCATCCACGGTATTTGGTCACCAAACAAAAACAAACCAAACAAGGCTGAAAAAACAATGCCCGAATACTGCAAGTTGGCCACCACCATGGTGGCGCCATCGTTGTAGGCGCGGGTCATGCACCATTGGCCCAGT
>JAJTGB010000030.1 GCA_021298995.1 Comamonadaceae bacterium
CTACATCATTCCAGGTAACGACGACTCTTCCAAAGCCGTTACTTTGTACGCTCGCGGCATTGCCGACGCCATCATTGAAGGTCGTGCCAACGCCGTTCAAGACGTGGTCAATGCAGTGGCTGCCGAAGGCGCTGACGAATTCGTTGAAGTGCAAGAAGCTTCTGCTTAATGCCCGCTCAACCTGAGAAAAGGGGCTTCTTGCCCCTTTTTTTTAACCTGAGTTGCACTGAGTTTTTATCAATTTTTAATTAGTTCGAACCTTAATTCGAAGACGAAACGGAGAAATCAAATGGCTATTACCGCAAGCATGGTCGCCGAACTGCGCGCTAAAACCGATGCCCCCATGATGGAATGCAAAAAAGCTCTGACCGAAGCCGATGGCGACATGGCCAAAGCAGAAGAGTTGTTGCGCGTTAAGTTGGGTACAAAAGCAGGCAAGGCCGCTTCCCGCGTGACCGCCGAAGGCGTGATCGTTGCCTACACAGAAGGCAACACCGGCGCCATGCTCGAAGTCAACTGCGAAACCGACTTTGTCACCAAAAACGACAGCTTCTTGGCTTTGGCCAATGCTGCTGCCAAGCTGGCCGCTATGAACAACCCAGCCGACGTGGCTGCTTTGGGCGAGTTGCCTTACAGCCAAGACGGCTTCGGTCCTACATTGGAAGAAGTTCGCAAAGGCCTGATTGGCAAGATTGGTGAAAACATGAGCTTCCGCCGCTTCAAGCGCGTGGCCGGTGGCGCCCAAATTGCAACTTACTTACACGGCACCCGCATTGGTGTGTTGGTGGAGTACGAAGGCAAAGACACCGCAGCCAAAGACGTTGCCATGCACGTGGCTGCCATGAAGCCTGTGGCTTTGACCAGCAACGACGTGCCTGCAGACCTCATCGAAAAAGAGCGCTCAGTGGCAACAGCCAAGGCTGCCGAGTCTGGCAAGCCTGCCGACATCGCCGCCAAAATGATCGAAGGTTCTGTTCAGAAGTACCTCAAAGAAGTGTCTTTGAACAACCAAACTTTCGTCAAAAACGACAAGCAAACCGTTGAGCAAATGCTCAAAGCCGAAGCCACCCAGGTCAAAGCCTTCACTTTGTACGTGGTGGGCGAGGGCATTGAGAAGAAGGTAGACGACTTTGCGGCCGAAGTGGCTGCGCAAGTGGCTGCCGCTCAAAACGCCGGCTAAAACCCGGGTAAACAGGGTCGCCCGAAAGGGCGATTCAACGCTAAACTTCAATCTGTCTTTATGAGGAGCCCTGAATGACCATCGCCAAACCAGCCCACAAGCGTATTTTGCTCAAGCTGTCAGGTGAGGCGTTGATGGGCGACGATCAGTTCGGTATCAACCGCGCCACCATTGTTCGCATGGTGGAAGAAATTGCAGAAGTCACCCGTCTGGGTGTGCAAGTGGCCGTGGTCATTGGCGGCGGTAACATTTTCAGAGGCGTGGCAGGCGGCGCTGTGGGCATGGACCGCGCCACCGCCGACTACATGGGCATGTTGGCCACCGTCATGAATTCTTTGGCCCTGGCCGATTCCATGGACAAAGCCGGTCTCACAGCCCGCGTCATGTCGGCCATTGCCATTGAACAAGTGGTTGAGCCCTATGTTCGCCCCAAGGCCCTTCAGTACCTTGAAGAGGGCAAGGTGGTTATTTTTGCAGCCGGTACCGGCAACCCCTTCTTCACCACCGACACTGCAGCAGCTTTGCGGGGTGCCGAAATTGGCGCCGAGTTGGTGCTCAAAGCCACCAAGGTAGACGGTGTTTATTCCGCCGACCCCAAAAAAGATCCCAACGCCACGCGTTACAGCAAGATCTCTTTTGATCAAGCCATCTCTGAAAACCTGGGCATCATGGACGCCACGGCCTTTGCGCTGTGCCGCGACCAAAAACTGCCTGTCAAAGTGTTCTCTATTTTCAAACATGGCGCATTCAAGCGGGTGGTCATGGGCGAAGACGAGGGCACTTTGGTCTACGTCTAATTCTTGACCCCGCCACTGAATCTGATCCTGAATCATTAGGCCCCGGAGAATCTCATGAGCTTAGAAGACATCAAGAAAACCACGCAAAACAAAATGGACCAGTCCATTGCGGCGTTCAAAAACAATCTCACCAAAATTCGCACTGGCCGAGCCAATCCGGCTATTTTGGACACCATCCAAGTCGACTATTACGGCTCCACGGTGCCCTTGTCGCAAGTGGCCAATGTGTCGCTCATTGACTCTCGTACCATCAGCGTCCAGCCATGGGAGAAAAACATGGCGGCCAAAATTGAAAAGGCCATTCGCGAAAGCGATTTGGGTTTGAACCCTGCCTCTATGGGCGATCTCATTCGGGTGCCCATGCCCCCCATGAGCGAAGAGCGCCGCCGCGAAATGACCAAGCTGGTTCGCACAGAAGGCGAAAACGCCAAAATTGCAGTTCGCAATTTGCGCCGCGATGCCAACGAATCGGTCAAAAAATTGGTGAAAGAAAAACTGGCTTCTGAAGATGAACAAAAGCGTTCAGAGGCAGAAGTGCAGAAAGTCACAGACAAACACATTGCTGAAATCGATCAGTTGATTGCCGGCAAAGAACAAGAAATCATGGCTGTTTGATGGCCGATGTTTCTGGCGACATGCATCGAGTCACCGCCCCCTTAACGGTCAATGGTTGATTAGATGCTCAAGCAACGGATCATCACCGCGCTTGCCTTGCTGGCTGTCCTGTTGCCAGCCCTTTTTGCAGACACCCCCCAAGCCTTTTTAGTGTTGTCCATCATGCTCATCGCCGCAGGCGCTTGGGAGTGGGCCAACATGAACGGCTTGAGCCGCCTTCAAGCTGTGTTTTCAGGTTTGGCTTGCGCTGCCTTGTGCGGCTTGGCTTGGTGGGCAGGTTGGACCACCCAATCAAGCACATGGCTTTGGTCTTTGGCAGGATCTGCCTGGGTGGGCATCACCGCCTGGATGCTCATGCGCGGGGTTCAAGGCTGGTCATTGTGGCCACGCCATTGGCGATGGTTTTTAGGCGTGATTCTCTTAAGCCTTGCTTGGCTGGCCATGGCACAAGCCCGCACGGCCAGTGTGCAACTCTTGTTGTCCATTTTTTGTGTGGTTTGGGCCGCCGATGTCTTTGCCTATTTCTTTGGCCGAGCGCTGGGTGGCAAAATCATTCACCAAAAACTGGCCCCAACGGTCAGTCCTGGCAAAAGCTGGGAAGGCGCTATTGGCGGGTTGTTGGGGGTCTTTGCTCTGGCCTTCGGCTGGATGCACCTAGAGCAAACTTACCAGTGGCCAGGGATCAGTTTTTTCACGCAAATGATGTCGCACGGCTATCTTTTAGCGGCATTGAGTTTGATTTTTTTAACGGCCATGAGTGTGGTGGGCGATTTGGTTGAATCTTTGGTCAAGCGCAGTGCGGGCGTCAAAGACAGTTCCAATTTGCTGCCCGGACATGGCGGCGTACTGGATCGACTCGACGCTTTGCTGCCAGCCTTGCCCATTGCCATGATGCTGCTGCATTGGCCCAAAATTTAAGTTGGCCAAAAGTTTAAAACAGGTGACTTGCTCTATGAAACAAAACATCACCATTTTGGGTTCTACGGGTTCTATTGGGACCAACACTTTGGATGTGTTGTCCAATCACTTAGACCGCTTTCAGGTGTTTGCCCTCACCGCCTCAAAGCAGGTCGATTTGATTTTGGCCCAGTGCGCCAAGTTCAAGCCCCAATATGCCGTCATGGCGCAAGAAGATGCAGGCCGTTTATTGGCACAGCGCGTCAAAGCCGAAGGTTTGCCAGTAGAGGTGCGCTGGGGGCCTGAGGCCCTTGACTGGGTGTCTGCCCACGAAGAAGTGCATGCCGTCATGGCGGCCATTGTGGGTGCTGCGGGCTTATCGCCTTGCCTGGCGGCGGCCCATGCGGGCAAGCGTTTGTTGCTGGCCAACAAAGAAGCCTTGGTCGTGGGCGGCGAGGTATTTTTAAATGCAGTCAAAAAAGGCGGCGCTGTGCTTTTGCCCATCGACAGTGAGCATTCGGCCGTGTTTCAATCACTGCCCGAAAATCCAGCCACATGGGCCGATCGAATTGATCAAATTATTTTGACTGCTTCGGGTGGACCCTTTAGAACACGCGATGTAAGTACCCTGAAAAACGTCACGCCTGAAGAAGCTTGTGCGCACCCCAATTGGGTCATGGGCCGCAAAATTTCAGTCGATTCAGCCACCATGATGAACAAGGCCTTGGAGGTCATTGAGGCGCGCTATTTGTTTGGTGTCGCACCTGCGCAATTGTCGGTGGTCATTCACCCACAAAGCGTGATTCACTCCATGGTGAAGTACAAAGATACCTCTATCGTGGCCCAGTTGGGCACACCCGACATGCGCGTGCCCATTGCCTATGGATTGAGTTGGCCAGAGCGCATCACCTCGGGTGCCCAAACACTTGATTTCCACAATCTCAAGCCCATGACTTTTGAAGCCATTGACGACCACGGCCACCCCGACAGGTTTCCGGGCCTCAAATTGGCTTGGCAATCTTTGAGTGCCGCCTCGGGCACCTGCGCAGTGCTCAATGCAGCCAACGAAATTGCGGTTGAAGCATTTTTGAACAAGCAAATCAGGTTCGATCAAATTCACCAAGTGAACACAGAAACACTGAGCAAAGTGCAGCCGCCAGCGCCTCAGAGTTTGTCTGACTTGCTTGCGCTGGATGCGCAGAGTCGCGCCATTGCATCGGCAGCAGCGCGTGCTTGCCGCATTTGATAGTTGACCGTGCTAACGCTTCTTTCTTTCTTATTTGCCCTCACCCTCTTGATTGCGGTGCATGAGTATGGCCATTACCGAATGGCTGTTGCTTTCAAGGTGCCGGTACTGGTTTTTTCAATTGGGTTTGGCAAAGCCATTTACCGCTGGCGTGCCAAGCATCCCAGGGAAGGGCAAAACACCGAGTTTGTAATTGGCGCATTGCCTTTGGGTGGTTTTGTTCAAATGCTCGATAGCCGAGAAGCGTCGGTGCCTGCCGATCAATTGGCCTTGGCTTTCGATCAACGCAGTTTGAAAGTCCGTGCCGCCATCGTGGCCGCTGGCCCGCTGGCCAACTTGTTGTTGGCTGTGGTGTTGTTCAGCGCGGTTGCTTGGTGGGGGCATCCCAAAGTTTTGCCCGTCATTGGCAAAGTAGAGGCGGGTGCTGCAGCCGATATGGCAGGCCTCAAGACTGGCGATCTGGTTTTGAAAGTGGGCGATCAGGAGGTGAGAGACGCTCAGCACTTAAGGGCTTTGATTCGGGGCGACAGGGTTTCAGCATCAGAAGCTGCTGAAGCTTCTGAAGGTGCTAATAGGTCTGAAAGCTCTGCCGTTTGGGAAATTGATCGGCAAGGCCAGCTTCTGTCCCTCGCAGTCAAGCCCTTGCTCACCGTGCAGCCTGGCCAGCCAGAATCTAGTGCGGTTAGGCGAATTGGCGCCGTGGTGGGTGTGCCTTCCGACACAGAATGGGTTAGCGCAGGCCTGTGGGAGGGCTTGGCCAGAGGCTATGGCCAAGTGACGCAAATCACGGTTTTAACCGGTCAGCTCATTGGGCAAATGCTCACAGGAGAGGCTTCTTCGAAGCACCTCAGCGGCCCATTGACCATTGCAGAGCAGGCGGGACAATCTGCCCAAAGGGGCCTGCCTTCCTACCTGACTTTTTTGGCTTTGATCAGCGTCAGCTTAGGTCTGCTCAATCTCCTGCCATTGCCCATGTTGGATGGCGGGCACCTGATGTATTATCTTTGGGAGTCTTTGGCTGGCAAACCAGTGTCCGTTGCTTGGCAGCGGGGTTTGCAAAAAGTCGGTTTGGTCCTGTTGGTTTTCATCATGGCCTTGGCGTTTTTCAACGACTTGACAAGACTCTTTACTTAATTCAAACGCATGAACTTTCTTTCCAATCGATTTCGCTTGCAACACTTGTTTGTGTTTGTTGCAACTGCCGTGGTCAGCCTGTCTGCATGGGCCGTTGAACCTTTTAAATTGAAAGACATACGAGTCGAGGGCCTCCAACGTGTGGAGTCGGGTACTGTTTTTGCGTCGCTGCCATTTCGCATCGGCGATCTCTACAACGACGAGTCCGGCGCGGCTGCCATTCGCGCTTTGTTTGCCTTGGGTTTGTTCAAGGACGTGAGGCTGGACACCCAAGGAGATGTGTTGGTGGTCATTGTCGAAGAGCGTCCTTCCATTGCAGAAATTCAGTGGGTGGGCTTGAAGGAGTTTGACAAAGATGTCTTGACCAAGTCCTTGAAAGAGGTGGGCCTGGCCGAGGGGCGACCATTTGACAAGGCCTTGGCAGACAAAGCCGAGCAAGAATTAAAGCGCCAATACATCACGCGCAGCTTGTATGGCGCAGAGGTGGTGACCACCGTCACACCCGTTGATCGAAATCGAGTCAACTTGACCTTCACTGTGAGCGAAGGCGGACCTTCCAAAATCAAAGAAATTCGCATCAATGGCAGCCAAAGCTTCTCAGAAAGAACGCTCAGAGATCAGTTGAATTTGGATATCGGTGGATGGCTGAGTTGGTATACCAAATCAGATCGGTATTCTCGAACCAAGCTCAATGCTGACTTGGAAACCCTGCGCTCGTTTTACCTCGCCCGTGGCTTTCTTGAGTTCCGAGTCGATTCCACCCAAGTGGCTATTTCCCCCGACAAGCAAGACATCTCTATCGTGATCAATGTGACGGAAGGCGATCGATTTGTGGTGTCCAATGTCAAGCTTGAAGGCAACTACCTAGGCAAGGAAGATGAGTTCAAAGCCCTTGTCAAAATAGGCTTGGGTCAGCCGTACAACGCTGAGACTGTGGCCGAAACCACCAAAGCCTTCGCAGATTACTTCGGTAAATTTGGTTATGCTTTCGCGCGCATTGATGCTCGTCCTGAAGTAGACAGGCTCAACAACCGAGTGAGTTTTGTCCTGGCAGCTGAGCCTTCGCGACGCGCTTATGTCAGGCGCATCAATGTGACTGGCAACAACCGGACCCGTGACGAAGTGATACGCCGAGAATTCAGACAGCTTGAATCGGCTTGGTACGACGGTGACAAAATCAAGTTGTCGCGCGACCGCGTCGATCGCTTGGGTTTCTTCACAGAAGTCAACATCGAGACCCAAGAAGTGCCCGCCACCATGGATCAGGTTGACCTCATCATCAGTGTGGTCGAGAAACCTACCGGCAGCGTGTCTTTGGGTGCTGGATTTTCTTCGACAGAAAAAGTCGCTTTTAACTTTGGTATTCGCCAAGAAAATGCCTTCGGATCTGGCAATTATTTGGCCACTGAAATCAACACCAGCCGGTTCAATCGAACCATTGTGATCAGCACGACCGATCCCTATTTCACCCCAGACGGCGTTTCTCGAACCGTCGATCTTTTTCACCGAACTTCACGACCCTATTTGGGTGATTTGAATGCCTACAGTTTGGTCAGTTCTGGCGCAGGTATGCGTTTTGGTGTGCCTTTCAGTGAAGTAGACAGGGTGTTCTTTGGTGCCAATTTGGAGCAAACCTCTATTCGGCCAGGCAACAACTTGCCCAACGCTTATGTGGAATACATGCAGCAGTTTGGCTACACCAGCACATCTTTGCCCCTTACCATCGGCTGGGCCAGAGACGATCGCGACAGCGCATTGGTGCCATCCAAGGGGATATTGCAACGATTTAACTCAGACTTGAGTATTGCGGGTGACTCTCGTTACATCCGCACCAATTATCAAATTCAGCACTATACGCCGTTAACTAAAAAGTTCACATTGGCATTGAACGCCGATGTCGGTTACGGTCAGGGCTTGTCCAACCGTCCCTATCCCTTGTTCAAAAACTACTTTGTGGGTGGCTTGGGAAGTGTGCGAGGTTTCCAGCAATCTTCTCTAGGCCCGTCCAACAGCGGCGCCACGCTGTTTTTGGGTGGGGCTAAGAAAGTTGTTTTCAACGCAGAAGTCCTTGCCCCCTTCCCGGGTGCTGGCAATGACCGAACTTTGCGACTTTTCGCCTTTGCCGACGCAGGTCGTGCTTTTGGCGAGACTCAGAAAATCAGTTTGAGCGATCTCCGGACTTCAGTGGGCATTGGCCTGAGCTGGCTTTCGCCAATGGGCCCCTTGCGCTTTTCTTATGCTTTGCCTATGAAGAGTCAAGATACGGATAAAATCCAAAGATTGCAATTCCAAATCGGTACGTCCTTCTAATGAAAACACTTCTTCATTTCTCTCAAGTTTGTTTGTTGGCTTTTGGGGCACTGACTGCCACGATGGCCAGTGCCCAGGAATTGAAAATCGGTTTTGTCAACACCGATCGCATATTCCGCGAGGCCAACACGGCCAAGGCTGCACAAGTCAAATTGGAGCAAGAATTCTCCAAACGCGAAAAAGAGTTGGTTGACTTGGGTAACACCATCAAAGCCGCCTCTGAAAAATTTGAGCGCGAAGCACCCACCCTGTCTGAATCACAACGCAGTCTGCGTCAAAGGCAGCTGATGGACCAAGACCGTGATTTTCAGCGCAAGCGCCGTGAATTCCAAGAAGACCTCAACACCCGAAAAAATGAAGAGCAGCAAGTGGTGATCGAGCGTGCCAACCGTGCAGTCAGACAAGTGGCCGAAGCCGAAAAATACGATGTGATTTTTCAAGAAGCTGTTTACTTCAATCCCAAGCACGACATCACCGACAAAGTCATCAGGTCTCTCAATACTTCTGCTGGCAAATAATCGCCTGCACACAGACAACGGACTTGTGTTGTGCTGCAGCTTGGCGACATCGTTAAGGCTCTAGGCGGCAGCCTTCATGGCAGTCCACAAACCTCCATTCAAAAACTGTCCCCGTTAGAAACAGCGGGAACAGGCGACTTGAGTTTTCTCAGTCATCCCAAATACCAAGCCCATTTATTGCAGTCCCACGCTGCTTGTGTGGTTGTAACACCGCAATTCAAAGATTTGGCGCTCACACGGGGTGCATGTATCGTGACGGAAGATCCGTATCACTATTTCGCCAAGCTCACCCAATTTTGGAAAAAACAAACTGCGTCCGTGGTCGGCCCCCGAATTCATCCAAGTGCCGTCATTGACCCGCAAGCCGAAATAGCCGACTCCGCCATCATTGGCCCTTTGTGTGTTGTCGAGCGATTTGCCAAGGTGGGGGCTCATACCCACCTCAAAGCCAGAGTCACCTTGGGCGAGTCCTGTGAAATTGGCCAGCGCTGCATCGTGCACTCGGGCGTTGTGATCGGGGCAGATGGTTTTGGTTTTGCACTGCACCAAGGTGAGTGGGAAAAGATTGAGCAGTTGGGTGCTGTCAAAATTGGCAACGATGTTGAAATTGGCGCCAACACCTGCATCGACCGGGGGGCCTTGCAAGACACCATCATTGAAGATGGTGTCAAACTCGACAACCTCATTCAAATTGGCCACAACGTGCACATTGGCAAGCACACCGCCATGGCGGGTTGTGTGGGGGTGGCGGGCAGCGCGCGCATTGGTGCCCATTGCACTGTGGGCGGTGGCGCTATTGTGTTGGGCCACCTCGCCTTGGCCGATGGCGTTCACATTTCTGCCGCTACGGTGGTCACACGTTCTATTTCTCAGCCGGGTCAATACACCGGGCTTTTTCCCATCGACGACAATGCAACATGGGAAAAAAACGCAGCCAGCTTGAAGCAATTGCACAAGTTGCGTGATCGACTCAAAGCTTTGGAGGCGCAGCTCCTCCAGCACCCCCTTTCTGGAACCTAAATCATGATGGACATCTACCAAATTCTCAAACAGCTGCCGCACCGCTACCCCATTTTGTTGGTAGACCGGGTCTTAGAAATTGAAAAAGGCGTGCGCATCAAGGCTTTGAAAAATGTCTCAGTCAATGAGCCTTACTTCACAGGCCATTTTCCGTCTCGTCCCGTCATGCCCGGCGTGCTCATGTTGGAGGCCTTGGCCCAAGCTGCCGCCTTGTTGGCATTTGACACCTTGGGTGAAACGCCAGATGAAAAAACGGTTTATTACTTTGCGGGCATTGACGGCGCGCGTTTCAAAAGGCCTGTTGAGCCTGGCGATCAGCTCATCTTGGAAGTTGAATTGGATCGAATGAAGTCAGGTATTTTTAAATTCAAGGCGCGCGCCAAAGTGGGCGACGAGATTGCGGTTGAAGCCGAACTCATGTGCACCATGCGCAAGGTGGCCTAACCTGTCAACGCTAGAAGTTTATGACCCGCATTCATTCAACTGCCATTGTCGACCCGGCTGCCCAGCTTGACAGCAGTGTCACGGTAGGACCTTACACGGTCATTGGTCCCCATGTTCGCATCGATGCTGGCACCACGGTGGCCAGCCATTGCGTCATTGAGGGGCACACCACCATTGGCAAAGACAACAAGATATTTCAGTTCAATTCTTTGGGCGCAGTGCCCCAAGACAAAAAATACGCCGGCGAGCCTTGCCAATTGGTCATTGGCGATCGCAACACCATTCGAGAGTTTTGCACCTTCAATATAGGCTCGCCTGGCGATACAGGCGTAACGACGCTGGGCAATGACAATTGGATCATGGCCTACGTTCATCTGGCACACGATTGTCACGTTGGCAATCACACCATCTTTGCCAACAGTGCCCAGTTGGCCGGACATGTGCATGTGGGCGATTGGGTCATTTTGGGCGGCTTTACAGTGGTTCACCAATTTTGCCGATTGGGTGCACACAGCTTCACTGCCATGCACTCTTTGTTGTTTGCCGATTTGCCGCCATTTGTCATGGCGCAAGGTCAACCTGCTCAAGCTCGGTCCATGAACTTTGAAGGTTTGCGCCGCCGCGGTTTTTCGCCAGAAAGAATTGCGGCTGTGAAGGCCATGCACAAAAGCTTGTATCGCCAACAGCTTACCTTGGCGCAAGCTCAATCAGAAATTGAGTTGCTCACGCTCAAGTACCCTGAAGCCAAAGCCGATGTCGACATGATGCTCGGTTTCTTGCAAGGCACGTCGCCCGAGCGCGGCATTGTGAGATAAGTGGTGCAAACTGCTGCTAGCTCCTTGCTTTCAAAAGCCCCTGATGGGGCTTTTTCCATGGCCATGGTGGCCGGCGAAACTTCGGGCGACTTGCTGGCAGGCTTGATGATGCAGGGCATTCGAGGGCAATGGCCAAACGCCAATTTGTACGGCATTGGCGGCCCTCGCATGCAAGCGCAGGGTTTCAACGCCTTGTGGTCCTCCGACAAATTGGCTGTGCGTGGTTATGTTGAAGTGTTGCGCCACTACCGAGAAATTGTGGGTATTCGCAAACAGCTCAAAGAAAAATTGTTGGCCCATCCTCCCCAAGTGTTTGTGGGTGTTGATGCACCCGATTTCAACCTCGACTTAGAGCGGGATTTAAAACAAGCCGGCATTCCGACGGTGCACTTTGTATGTCCTTCCATTTGGGCATGGCGTGCCGAGCGCATTGAAAAAATCAAGCAAAGCGTCGACCATGTGCTTTGTATTTTTCCGTTTGAAACCGAATTGCTTCATGCGCACGGCATTGCAGCCACGTATGTGGGGCATCCTTTGGCGCAAGCCATTCCCATGCATGTGGACATGCTCAAAGCCCGCAACGATTTGAAACTAGATCCAGATCGCCCCGTTGTGGCAATGCTTCCGGGAAGTCGTGAATCTGAAATCACGTATTTGGCCGAACGATTTTTTCAAGCGGCCCTTTTGCTCAGTCAACAACAGCCCAATTTGCAGTTTGTATTGCCTGCCATGCCCTCCATGATGGCGCGCATCGAGAGCATTCGAGACAAAGTTGGCGCAAGCCAAGTGCAAATTTCGAAGGGTCAATCTCATGCTGCGTTGGCAGCTTGTGATGTCACCCTCATTGCCAGCGGCACCGCCACACTCGAAGCGGCATTGTTTAAAAAACCCATGGTCATTGCTTACAACATGAACTGGCTCAGTTGGCAAATGATGAAGCGCAAAAAACTGCAGCCTTGGGTGGGTTTGCCCAATATCTTGGCGCAGGAATTTTGTGTGCCAGAACTCTTGCAAGACCAAGCCACACCCGCCAACATGTCTGCAGCTGTTTTAGACTGGCTGCGTTCGCCCGAAAAGGCCAAGGCCTTGGTAGGCCGTTTTGAAACCATGCACGCGTCTTTGTTGCGCGATACACCTAGCTTGTGCGCCCATGCGATCCAAACGCTTGTCAAAGCCTGAGCAAGTGAGCTTGGCTTGGGATGCCCCCGGTTTGTTAGCTGGGGTAGACGAGGCCGGGCGTGGTCCTTTGGCGGGTTCTGTGGTTGCTGCTGCTGTCATTTTGGACGACCTCAAGCCCATCAAAGGTTTGGCTGACTCCAAAAAATTAACCGCCAAAACACGCGACCGTTTGTTCGACGAAATTCGCGCAAAGGCTTTGTGTTTTGCCATTGCCGAAGCCAGTGTTGAAGAGATCGACTCACTGAATATTTTGCAAGCAACGATGCTGGCCATGCAAAGGGCTGTGGAGGCATTGCGCTTGAAGCCCACCTTGGTGTATGTGGATGGCAATCGATTGCCCATCTTGGACGTGCGCGCAGAAGCCATTGTGAAGGGCGACGAAAAAGTGCAAGAAATTTCGGCAGCCTCTATCTTGGCCAAGGTACACCGGGACCGGATGTGCGAAGAAATGCATCGGCAGTATCCCGACTATGGCTTTGATGCCCACAAAGGCTATGGCACAGCGGTTCACCTGAAAGCGCTGCAATCTTTGGGGCCAACACCGTTTCACCGCAAAACCTTTGCCCCTGTGACGCAAGCTATTCTGGCGTTTCAAAAATCATGAAGCTCATTACCTCCAAAGACAACCCGCGGCTGAAAACCATTCGCCGTTTGGCGCAAGACTCACAGGCTTATCGCAAGTTGGGCTTGGTCTGGCTGGAGGGCGATCATTTGTGCCGGGCTGCGCTTGCTCGTGGTGTGAAGCCCGAACTGGCCATCTTTTCAGAATCCATTTGGCAAGCTTCTGAGTTTGAGTGGGCTCAATGTGCCTCAGAAGTGTGGACAGTGCCAGACGATTTGTTCGCAGGTTTGAGTGGGCTTGAGTCGCCGGCCAAGATGGGGTTCTTGTTGACTCTCCCTCTGGCGCCCAATTTAGACCCCCAAGCAGCCACAGTCGTTTTGGACAGGCTGCAAGACGCCGGCAATGTGGGCGCCATTTTGCGCAGCGCATCCGCCTTTGGTTTCAAGCAAGTGGTGGCCATTAAAGGTACCGCAGGTTTGTGGTCGCCCAAGGTTTTGCGCGCCGGCATGGGCGCACATTTCGGTTTGCGCCTGCTTGAGACAGCCAGTTTGGAAGATTTGCAATCACTTCAGGTGCCTTTGTTTGGAACTGACGTCCATCAAGGTCCTTTTTTGCACGAATTGGTTCATCAGGGCCAGTTGCCTCAGAAGTGCGCGTGGGTCATGGGCCATGAGGGGCAGGGCGTATCGCCTGAGTTGATGGCCATGGTTCAGCAAAAGGTTCGCATTGCTCAGCCGGGTGGTGAAGAATCTTTGAACGTGGCAACGGCCGCTGCCATCTGCTTGCACGCCAGTGCCACTTCGAAGCTTTGAACCGGAGGCCGGATGGGCCTTAGATCTGAAAAATTCAGCGGCTAGAAGCCCGGGTTAGGGAATACTCGCGGCTATAATGAGAGGCTTTCCCGCATCAACCTGTACGCACCCGCTCACAACAAGCCATTTCCCTTCAAAAGCAGCCACAAAGTGAACCTTTTTAGGTGAAGCTTGAGCGTGCTGGGGCGTACCCGAACCATACCGGAGAACCCAGTGCTTTTGTCTCTTCAGGGAACCTTCCCCTTAGCCATTTTGGCGCTTGCAGACGGCACAGTCTTTGTCGGCAATTCCATTGGAGCCCCTGGCTCCACCGTTGGTGAGGTGGTTTTCAATACCTCCCTTACGGGCTACCAAGAAATCCTCACAGACCCCAGCTACTGCCAGCAGATCGTCACCCTTACGTATCCGCACATTGGCAACTACGGCGTCAACCCCGAGGATGTCGAATCCGACAAAGTCCATGTTGCTGGCCTGATCATCAAAGATCTGCCCATGGTTGCAAGCAATTTCCGCTCTACCGAAACGCTTTCGGCCTACTTGTCACGCAGTGGCACTGTGGCCATTGCCAACATCGATACCCGCAAACTCACACGCCGGTCACGCCCGAGCTCACGGCTCAAGCAGTGCAAGCGGCCAAAGCAGCACCTGCCATGGCTGGTTTGGACTTGGCCCAAAAGGTCAGCGTTTCAGATTCTTACGATTGGACCGAGTCCGAGTGGAAGTTGGGCAGTGGTTATGGTCAACAAACCGCACCGCGTTTTCACGTCGTGGCTTACGACTTTGGTGTGAAGAAAAACATCTTGCGCATGCTGGCCGAGCGCGGCTGCAAAGTCACGGTGGTGCCGGCCAAAACGCCCGCTGCCGAAGTTCTCAAGCACAAGCCCGATGGCATCTTCTTGTCCAACGGACCTGGCGATCCGCAGCCCTGCGACTACGCCATTGCCGCCGCCAAAGAACTGATCGAAACCGGCATTCCTACTTTTGGTATTTGCTTGGGTCACCAAATCATGGCCTTGGCCAGCGGAGCCAAAACTTTCAAAATGAAGTTTGGTCATCACGGCGCCAACCACCCCGTGAAAGACCTCGACTCGGGTCGGGTGTCCATCACCAGCCAAAATCATGGCTTTGCGGTAGACGAAAAATCTTTGCCCGCCAATTTGCGCGCCACGCACGTGTCTTTGTTCGATGGCACCTTGCAAGGCTTGGCCCGCACCGACAAGCCAGCGTTTTGTTTCCAAGGTCACCCCGAGGCCTCTCCCGGGCCTCACGACATTGCCTATCTCTTCGATCGCTTCATCAACCTGATGGAGACCAAATAACATGCCAAAGCGCTCCGACCTCAAAAGCATTCTCATCATTGGCGCTGGCCCCATCATCATTGGCCAGGCCTGTGAGTTCGACTACTCTGGCGTGCAAGCTTGTAAAGCTTTGCGCGAAGAGGGCTACAAAGTCATC
>JAJTGB010000031.1 GCA_021298995.1 Comamonadaceae bacterium
CAAGCGGATGCCGTAGCGGTCGTCAACGATGACAACTTCGCCTTGTGCAATTAAACAACCGTTAACCACCAAATTCAAGGGCTCCCCGGCCTCTACATCCAACTCAATCACCCCACCGTTTTGAACCGACATGAGGTCGCCCAAAGGCATTTTGGTCCGACCCAACTCAATCATGACCTTCACGGGCAGGTCCATGATCATGTCCATGTCGTGAATGGCTGGTTTTGCGGTGTCTGCTTCGGGAGCTGGCACCTTGCCCCAATGGGTTAAGTCATCAGAGTGCCCTTTTTCAATCTGCTCGGTCACAGGTCACCTTCACTTTTCTGAATTTGATCATCTAATTGGCTCAGGGCCTTTGCGGCATTGGCCAAATCGGTTTGCGCCTGGGCGGGAACGTCAAGGCTGCCAAGGTATTGACCGGAAGTTGCGCCCTCAAAGTCTTCAATTTTGGGAATGACCGGCGCGGCATTCATGTGCTCCACCTTCAGGGCGTAATGGCCATTTCTAACGCCATAACGCCCGCTGAGTATGCTGACGCCATCGACCATGAGGCGTACCGGTGCCGATAAATCAATGGGCAAAACTTGGCCCAAAGACAAGGACAGCAATTGCGCCACAGATAGTTCTTTTTCACACAAGACGGCCACAGACTCGACGGGCTTGGCATACAACTGATGCTGCAGGCTTCGGCTCCAGCCACCCGGTTGCCCCGAAGCTTCGGACGTATTGGCTGTGGTGTTGGGCGTTTGCCAGCTCAGTGCGCGCTTGGGCAGACACAAATCAACCCTCAATTCGAGCAAGTTGAAGTGAATTGCAAATTGGGCGTGCAACACCGTATCTTTGTGAGAGGCTAGCCTGAGCGAGGAGAGTTGTTGCTCTTGCCTGAGGGTTTGCAATCGAATGGGATAAGCTGTTTGCCAAGCTGCTTCATAGGCCGTGGCCAGTGTTTCAAGCAAACGTTGTCGAATACCCAATTCAATGTGCGTGAGTTTGCTGCTGCGTGGTTTGATGGGAATGATGCCGGCGCCGCCAAACAAACAATCTACGGCCGCTGCCACCCAGCGAGAGTCAAAGCTCCAAGCACAAAGTGTTTGAAGCGCATCGATTTCAAAGACTTGAATGTCTGCAAAAGAGGGCGCTTCGAGCACAAAGGCTTCGTAAGTTTTCATCTCCATGTTGCCAGCCAAAATCTTGATTTCAGCCGGAACCAAGGTGGACATAGACTGTCGCCACTGCGCCACAAATTGCATGTGCATGGCATCCAGCTGCTCGCGGTCCCAGTCTTGCGAGACTTGGGTGTCCAAGCCCTCTAGGGCTTCTTTGGCAAATGGAAATTGCATGTTGTCTGGGTTGGTGTTCATAAGTTTCTTCTAGGCTCAAAGCTTTACGCGTAGAGATAAACTTGGTTTGAGCCTGTTTCGCGGGCGCGGATGGCGCCCGCTTCACGTTGGGTCAAAACCTTGGTTGGGTCGCCAGCAGTATGGTTGTCGCTAGAGCCTCGCTCTTGGTAATCTGCAAAATTTGCAGCATTGGAAGATGCAGACTGGCCTTGTTGACGCATATCAAGCTGCAACTCCAAACCCATTTGCTGAAATTGCTCACGCAATTGCGGTGCACTTTGTTCCAATCGGGTTTTGGTGGAGTCGCTCACGCCTTCCACAATGAGCAAGGCGTTGCCGCGTTCATCGAGCTTCAGCTCAATGGTGAATTTGCTTTGATCGGGGGGGGTGAGTTCCATCACCACATGGCCGCCGCCTTGCTTCACCATCTTCTGAATTTCTAGCTGTATTGCCCCGGCATCCAATCGCACTTCATGAGGAACCAGGGGCGCTGCACGTTCTTGCGATTGCATGGAAATCCAATCCATCACGGTCGTGACGGGGCGCTGTGGCCCACCCACCAAGCTGCTTACAAAACTCGACGAAATATCTTCTAAGCTTTGAGTCGTTTCTGCTCGAGGAGCCTCTTGCGCAAGCGCTGTTGAATTGGGGCTTGCAGCTGACACAGATGCAGCGTCCAATCTGTTGGACGAAGCGACTGTGGCATTTTGATCTGTTCTGGTGATAGATTGAAGTTGGCTAAACGCAGTAGCCGTGGCGTCAATTTCTGTTGTGGCTGCCGCTTGAATACCTGTTGTCTTGCCGTTCAAAGTGAGGTTGGCTTGTTGCAGTTGAGCATCTGACTTGGCCAACTTGGCATCAAAATTAAATGCACTCTCTTGAGCTGTCTGAGCGCGCGCCTCAGCTTGAGTGTTTGACGAAACAGCTATTTGAGCCGCTTGATTTGAATCCGTTTTGACAACGCTTGCACCATTGAAACTGGCTTCAGTCAAAGCTGTGGCGGGTGCATTTTTCGGGCTGGGCTCATTGCTGGTCATGGCCACAGCCACGTCTTTTGAAACACTGGCCTTCTGAGAGATTGCGTCAGCCTTGAGAGCCAAGGGTGAGACGGAAGTACTTTGCGCTTCAGTCGAATTGGCCGCTAGCTTTGATGTTGCAATCGACTCTCCGCCCGCTGCCTGGCTTTGTGCTGGCGCATTGGCTGCATTATGTTGTGATGCCTCCGAAATGGAACCATTGCCCAAGCTTTGACTGTTGGTATTTAAAGTGGGCTGGTTCTGGGCTGATGCCACAGTTGCAGGCGATGCAACTTGTGCACCTTCTGGCAAATTTGGATCTAAGATTGGGCTTGGGCCTGAAATTGGACCTGTGCCTGTGCCTGTGCCTGAGGCTGACGCTGACGCTGACGCCTGCAATGCTTGGCCAGAGCTCGAAGTTGTGCCGACAGAAAGTACCGTCGAGCCTGCGCCAGAATTGGAAGCCTCGGATGCAGCCACATTGGCCGCTGATGCGGACATTTGTGCTGCCAAATTGGCTGCAGCCAACTCTGCGCCTTGCAATTGATTGGCTAATTCGGGTGTTGTGGCAGCTTGCGCTATAGCCTCTGAGGCCTCAGGTGTCTCAGCGCTTATAGATGCCTCAGATGCATTAGTGGCCTCAGTCCATACAGTGCCAGGCACCGAATTTTGAGCTGTAAATTGAGCCGCACCAGCCTGACCTGCCATGGCAAAATTTGCATCTCCCACCGCATTCATGAGCACTTCTGCCGGCAAAATTTGCAGGTCTGCAGCTTTCTTGCCTGCTTCGTCTAGCTTGTCCAAAGGTGTTGTTTCAGAGGCCTCGGTTGTGACTGCCGCAGGCTGCATGGCAGCTGCCAGCTCCTCTGTAAAGCCTTCTTCTGGCGCTACGGCCAAAGGCTCTAGTGCGTCGCCAGAAAGGGTTGGAACGGCTGCAGAAGTTGGATTCGATACAAAGATGGCCATGATTTAATTTCCCAAATTTCAACCATGTCATGCAACTTCAGTGCCACCTTGCTATTTACTGAGTTGGCGCGCCTGTAAAACGTCTTCGAGGGCCTTGTCCTCGTCCTTTTCAAGTTGGTGCTGGCGCTGCAGTTTGCGCTTGGCTAAAAAAGATTGGAGGGTTTTGAGGCGTTGGGCATCGTGCAAGGCTTTGTCTAGCGCCTCACGGCTTTGTGATTTCAAGGCCTGCACCTCGGGCTCTTGCGATTTGGCCGTAGCCCGCAAATTCAGCCCGAAGTTGGCTTGGGTTTGCAAATTCAAAACCGTATCGCCTTCTTTCGCCGCCTTCACCCACTGCGTCTCGTATTCCTTGGCATAGGACTCAACTTGCAAATTGAAATTGCGCACCCGCTCATACTCGGCCTGAACCCGTTTGGACTGCGCCACAGACCTATCTTTGCGCAATTTCAGCATTTGCTGAAGCACCTCAAACACGCGATTGCTCATATTTTGGAAGCCCTCGCAATGCTGTTCAAGGCCGTCACACTGCCTTCCAAGTCAGCCACCTGGTGCGACTCTTGTTGCAGAAAAGTTTGAATGTGCGGCCACAAGCGCAGCGCCGCATCTAAGTCGGGGTCGCTGCCCTGCATGTAAGCGCCCATGGCCACCATGTCGCGGCTGCGTTCATGCCGGCTAATCAATTGCTTAATGCGCCGTGCCGCCAACACATGGTCTTGCGTAGCCACTTTGGGCATCACCCTAGAAATAGATTTTTCAATGTCGATGGCGGGGTAGTGACCTGAGTCTGCCAACTCACGCGACAAGAAAATGTGCCCATCTAGCACCCCTCGCGCAGCATCGGCCACGGGGTCGTGCACATCGTCGCCTTCTAGCAGCACGGTGTAAAAAGCCGTTAAAGAGCCTTCGGGGTGTTCGCCGTTGCCTACTTTCTCAACCAGCGCAGGCAATTTGCCAAACACGCTGGCAGGATAGCCCCGGGCCACTGGAGCTTCGCCCAAGCTCAAGCCAATTTCGCGTTGGGCCATGGCGTAGCGGGTGAGGCTGTCAACAATGAGCACCACATGCTTGCCTTGGTCTCTGAACCATGTGGCCACGTCGGTGGCGTATTCGGCTCCTTTGGCTCGCGCTAAGGGCGAGGTATCGGCAGGCGAGGCCACCACCACCGCGCGAGCTTTAGACACTTCGTCCAATTGGTCGTCGCAAAACTCGCGCACTTCGCGGCTGCGTTCGCCCACCAGCGCAATCACAATGACATCGGCCACGCAATTGCGCGTGAGCATGGACAGCAACACACTCTTGCCCACGCCAGAACCAGCAAACAAGCCCATGCGCTGGCCACGCCCCACCGACAACATGGCATTGATGGCGCGCACACCGGTGTCTAGGGGTTCGTGAATGGGCTTGCGTTTGAGTGGGTTGGGCGAAGCAAAGCGCATGAGGCTGTCGCTCCAGCTGGCACCACCCAAACCATCGAGAGGTCTGCCCAAGCCGTCGACCACGCGGCCCAACAGCTGAGGACCAATGGGCACAGACGCAATGCCTTGTCTCATTTGATAGCCCTGCGCGCGTCGCTGCGGTGTGAGCAAGGGGTAGACCACGGCACCAGGTGAGAGGCCCGCCATTTGGTCAAAGGCCATGAGGTAGGTGGTATCGCGCTCAAAGCCAATGCATTCGGCATCGACCCAAGTGCCTTGGCGAGAATTTTCTACACAGGCTTGAGCACCTATCGACAAGGGCAAGCCTTCAACTTCGACCAACAGGCCAGACACGCGTTTAACGCGGCCTTCGCGCACAGACAAAGGCAAGTTGGCCAACTTGGCGCGCTGTGTATCGACATAGCTTTGAAGATCGGCCTGGCTCAAGGCGGTCTCCTTTAAACTGAATCCGAAGCGTGCTGCGGAAGTAAACCTAAGGCGCTTCGAACCAAAGCATCGCGTGCGCTAATGCCCACATCGAGCCGTGTGCCATCGACCAACACATAGGCAAAGCCCTTGCTCAACTCGGCATCGGGTCGAACCAAAGACTGAAACGGCATCTCGGGGTGGCTGAGCAAAGACTGCCAAGCTTCTAGCTCTGCAGGGGGCACACCCACAATTAAATTTTCGCCAGGTCGGGGCAGGCGCATGAGGGCTTCTTGCACAGCCGCCACAAACACCGATCGGTCCATTTGCTCTTTGCCGGCCAAGCGCAATGCGGTTTCATACACCCACTCGGGCAAAGCAGTTTGGAAGGCTTGTGGCAAAGATTGCAATTCGCTCATCACGCGCTGCATTTCTTTGGACATGTGCTCAATGTCTTTGATGCCGCTTTGATAGCCTTGTTGGTAGCCCAATTGAAAACCCTCTGTGCGGCCTTGTTCTATGCCTTCTTCGCGGCCTTTGGCAGCGCCTTGCGCATGGCCTTCGGTAAGGCCTTCTTGAAGACCTCGGGCATAGGCATCTTGGTAAGCTTTGCCGCGAATGGCATCGACTTCATTGACGCTGGGCAAAACCAAGATGGTTTCGTCTAGGTGGCGTGAAGAAGCTTGGCCTGTAGAGTGCTCGGTGGTGGCTGGCTCGCCGTCAAAAGAGGGAGGGCTCCAGCGGTTCATGCTCAATTAGCCCCAGAACCCATGCTGACGATGGCCAAAGAAATACGCTCTTCGTCTTGCATCTGACGTGCCAGCAGCACAATTTCTGACTGCTTGGCCTGAACCTCTTGCACCCGAACCGGCGGCATGCTTTCCATTTCCACGCGGAAACGATCGGCCTTGCTTTTGGTGATGTTGGAGAAAAAGAATTTTTGCAAGTTGGGGCTGGCGCCTTTGAGCACCACCAGCATGGCATCGTCTGGCACTTCAGTGAGCAAGGTTTGAACAGCTTGTGGTGCAATTTTCATCAAGTCTTCAAACGTGAACATGCGCTCGAAAATTTGCTCTGCCAATTTTTCGGAGTGCTGACGGATGCTGGCCAATGTGGTTTTTTCCAAGCCACCTGTGAAGAGACGCAAAATTTCGGCAGCCGGGCGCGCGCCACCAATGCCACTGATTTCAGCGGTGGTGTCGTCGCCAAGCGTTCGCTCGAGCATGTCATTCAATTCGACCAAGGCAGAGGGATTGATTTGATCAAGCAGGGCCACTCGCAACACCAATTCATCGCGCAATTCGGCTTCAAACAACTCCAACACAGCGGCCGATCTTTCGGCAGGAATGAGCGACAGCAGGGTGGCTGACACTTGTGGGTGTTCGGCCTGCAAGTGGCGCTGCAACTGCTCGTTGCTCATGCTGGTGAGCAAATCAAGCGCTGGCACTGTGCTGGCCAATTGGCTGGCCGTTGAGCCACCGGCTTCGCCTGCAAACTTGTCCATGAGCGAGGTGACAAAACGCTGTGGGTCAAACGGCACTTGTTTGCGGTGTTCTGTGACGTTTTTAAATTCTTCTAGCACTTGAATCATGACCTCGCGGTCGATGCTTCTGAAGTTGGCCATGAGCGAAGACACTTTTTGGGCTTCGGCTGGCGTGAAATTTTTCAGCAAAGTACCGGCTACTTCGGGGCCCAATGACATGAGCACAATGGCGGCGCGTGAGGGGCCATCTAAGTTGTTGCTTCGGGCTTTTTCAAGGTCAGGTGTTTGCAGTCCTTTGCGAAGTGCACCACCCAAAACGCCTGGCTTGAAATTTGAAACGGCCGTGTTCATGCTTTGTCCTGACCGGATGTGCTAGATGCGCCAGATTCAGACACCCAAGCACGCAACAACAAAGCGGTGTCGTCGGGTTGGTCGGTGGCATATTGGGTAGCGTAGGCCACCACATCTTCAAACTTGGCTTTGCTGGCCACTTCGCGTTCGCGCATGCGCTCCATTTGCGCTTCAATTTCTCTTTCAACTCGCAACTCTTGAGCACGCTTGGCTTCTTGTTCCATGGCCCAAGACAAATCGAGGTCTTTGATTTCTTCTCGCATGCGTTGAGCCGCGCGGCCTTGGGGCGAATTGGGCAGGTCGGGGTCAATGGGCGGCAGTGGCACGGGCCGCATCAAGGGGCGTGCAATGGCGAAGTAGGCAAACAGCAAGCCCAAGGCAATGGCGCCATAGCGAATGAGCTGCGAAGTTAATTCTGGCGTTAGCCGGCCGGGATCTTCTGCCACCGCAACAGGCTCTTCAGAGAAGGGCAAATTGGCCACGCTGACCGTGTCGCCGCGCCGTTGCACAAAGCCAATGGCGTCTCTGACCAAGGCATTGATTTGCTGAATTTCTTGCTGTGTATAGGCCACGGTGCGAGTGGCATTGACCTTGGCGCCTTTTTCGTATTTGTAGTCAAGCACCACCGCCGCCGACACACGGCGCAATTGGCCTTTGCTCGATTTGATTCTTTCAATGGCACGGTCAACTTCGTAGTTCACCGTTTTTTCGTTTCGCGAGCTTGCATCGTCAGAGCTTGAAGCGCCAGTATCGACACTGCCAGGTGCTCTCAGTCCTTCACCTCTTGCTTCGGTGGTGATGGGGGCCTTGGCAGGATCTTGGGGCTGATTGGTGAGCGAGCCCGGCACACCGCCAGAGCCCGATTTGCCGCCACTGGCCTCAATGGACATTTGGCTACGAATGGCTTTATCGGGAGGTGAATTTTTGCCAAATGTCTCCGACGTACGCTCGCGCTCGTCAAAATCTAAATCGACTGTGACTTGAGCACGGAACCCATCTTTGCCTGCGAGAGGCTCCAAAATGGCGGCAACACGTCGGTTGAGAGCCGCCTCTAGTTCTGAGGTGTATTTGAGTTGCGAAGGATCAAGGCCTTCTTGGCGCGTGGCACTCGAGCCCAAAATGCCACCTTCAGTGTCCATGATGGACACTTCTTGCACCCGCATGCCCGGAACGGCAGAGCTGACCAATCGGGCGATGGCTGCAATTTGAGGGCCATCTAACATGCGGCCAGGGTGCAAAGTGAGAATAACCGAGGCGGTGGGGCGCTCTTGTTCACGCACAAAAGCGGATGGTTTGGGCACTGCCAAATGCACCCGCGCCGATTTGACTTGGCCCAAGGAGCCGACACTGCGGGCCAACTCACCTTCAAGGCCGCGCAAATAATTGACGCGCTCTACAAACTGGCTGGTGCCAAACTTTTGGTTTTCAAGCAACTCAAAACCCACATTGCCAGCCTTGGGCAAGCCTTGTCCTGCCAGCTTCAGGCGGGTTTCATAGACCAAGCCTTGAGGCACCGTGATAGCACCACCGCCCTCGGTAAATTGGTAGGGCACATTCATTTGCTGAAGTGCCGTGATGATGGCTGCACCATCGCCTTCGTTGACGTTTGAAAACAACACTCGGTAGTCTTGGCTGCTTTTCCCTGCTGAAAAAACAACACCCAAGGCCAAAACCAAGCCTGCAAAGCCAAGGCCCATGAACAAACGTTGATTGGTGGAGAGGGCTAGGAACCGTTCGCGCAAGGAATCAACCACACCCGATGGTGTGTTTAAGTTTGCCGCGCCGGAACCACCCATCGACAGAACGACTGCGTCGCGATCTGGAGAGAGAGTTTTGGGAGCATCCAATTAGGTCAGTGCCTCCATATGTAATCACATTGTTTCAAATTTTCACTGATCAAAACCAAGCATTACACAGCTGTAATGTATGAATACAAGTTTTTAATCAAGCCATTCTCCAATGAGATTTGAATTTGACCCAATTGTCTGGCCCTTTTTCAAGCGTCAAACTGCCGCCATGGGCCTTGGCAATTTCTTGGCACAAACTAAGTCCCAGCCCATCGCCCCTTGGCAACTGCCGACTTGAATCGGCTTCGTTCAGGTGCCTGTAAAAGCGCTGGAAGACTCTATCGTCCAAGCCATCCATGGACAAATAGGTGGTGTTGGCCAAAGAAAATTCAACCAAGTTGCCAATGACGTTGGCTTCGAAAACAATCGTGCCATCGGGCGATGTGTATTTCACAGCATTGCTCATCAAATTGTTTAAGAGCTGCTGAAACAGATTGGGGTCGGCCAAAATTTTGATTTGCGGTGAAACCAGCAATTTAAATTGAATGTCTGGCACCAGACTTTGAATGTCCTCGCTCAGAATGCCAATCACATCCAACAAATTTATTTCTTGCATGTCGAGTTTGAAGTTGCGGCCATCCGCCTGCGACAGCAACACCAACTTGTTGGTGATTGAAATCAGCCGCTCTACTTCATCAGACAACATCGACAACTGCATTTGCTCAACACTGTTGTCGGGCGCTCTGTTCAGCAAGCGCTTTAAATTACCCCGAATGACAGTCAGGGGCGTGCGAAGTTCATGGGCTGCATCGCTGGAAAAACGCGAGGCTTGCTCAAAATTAAATCGAAGACGTTTGATCAGGTCATTGAAGTAACCCACGAAGCTTCCAAACTCGCGGTCAAAATCTTTTTCGGAAAGAACAGCCTCGCTGGACTGCAATTGAATGTCTTGGAACTTGAGTTGCAAGTTTCTCAAAGACCGCAGCACCCACTCCGTCAACATCCATGTGCACAAGGCAATGTACAACAGCAAGATGGGCCACATAGAATTTAAAATGCTGTCTCTGGCATCCATGATGGCGTTGAATCGCATTTGAAATGCATTGGCATTGACGGCCGTGACCACATATTGATCTTGGAAAGACACTTTAAACAGCACCCAATCAGAACCGTTTGCACTGGTTTTGGCCAGCTCTAAAGTTTCGTGCTCAGCCATGCTTTTCAATTGTCGCCACTGCAGGCCTTGCATCATTGCAATTTGCTGCCCACTGGCAGAGTTGCTCAACCAAACCGATGCTTTGAAATCACTCAAGTCGGCAAAGTATTTTTCAACATCCCGCTGAACTCTTTGGGCATGCTCTTGCGCCACCAGGCCGGTCAATGTGATCGTGTCGTTTTGAACTATGACTTCCTCAGTCTTGATGGTGAGCTGCAAAAAGCTTGCAAAATTCGAATACAACAATTCGTGAATGGGCTGGCTAGAAGAGGTTCTAACATTGCCCCTGGTGATGATTGCAAACAGAACAATCAGCAGTGTGGTGGTGATGAAAAACTTCAGCCTAAAGGAGCGCCACATGATTTGAGCCGAATTTAAGACTGCGCTCTAAATCGGTAACCCACGCCCCGAATGGTTTCAATGGGAAATGCGATAGAAGAATCTGGTTTGGGATTGGAAAGTTTTTTGCGCAGTCTTTGCACAGACACATCAACCACATTGGTGCCGGGATCAAAATCAACATTCCAAACTTGCTTCAAAATTTGCTCGCGTGAAAAAATTTGACCTGGCGACATCATCAAGCACTCCAGGAGCACATATTCACGTTGCGTCAAAGTGGCTTTTTCACCTTGCCAAGTGGCCACTCGCGTGAAACGGTCCAGCGCCAAATCGCCCTGAACCAGGGTCATTTCTACTTTGCCTCTTTTGTTGTTGATCATGGACTTGACCCGAACAATCAACTCTTCCATGTAAAAGGGCTTGGGCAAATAATCGTCAGCCCCTTTTTCAAAACTCTTTAAGCGGTCTGGCAAATCGATGGAGGCTGTTAGCATGATCACGGGTGTGTTCAAACTGTTGCGGCGAATTTCCTCCAGCACCTGAAAACCATCCATCAGGGGCAAGGCCACGTCCAGCAAGATGGCATCGAAGTTCAGCTGCAAAGCAGTTCGAAGGCCTCTAAAGCCATCTTTTTCAACTTGTGTTTTGACACCGGCCACCTCGAAAGCCGATACCACCAAGTCCGCAATCTGCTCGTCGTCTTCAATCAGGAGAATGTTCATTGCATATCTGGGCGGCACCCTATTGGGGGTCTGGCCCTTATTTAAATTGCGGTATATTGGATTACAGCAACGTTGAAATCAACAATGCCTACACTTTGAGCACAATCTTACTTTTATTATCAATTCCGAACAGATAAATTAACAAAAGATTCAAAGATGGCTAATTCAGAAAAAGCAACACCGCCCGCCCAAGCCAGCGATCTGGCCGGTGCGTTCGAGCTTTTTGTCGAGGCCTCGCAAGCCCTAGAACAGCAGTACGCCGCTTTAAGCCGCAAAGTTGAAGACCTCAGTGCCGATCTGTTTCAAGCCAACGAGCGCCTCAATGTGTTGCTCAACGCCTTGCCCGCCGCCGTGGTGCTGATAGAAAACGACAAAATTAGCCATTTCAATCAAGCGGCACAGCAATTGGTTCCAGGGCTTCAAACAGGCGAGGCGTGGGCCACGCCTGTTAGCTGGAAGCCTGGCCATGGGCCTGATGAATTTCATGTCAACTCGTCTGAGGGCCTGCGCACCCTGCAAGCCCAGCGCGTGCAAGAGGGCCTGCGCAGCGTGATTCAAATTCAAGACATCACGGCCAACTTGCGCACCTTGGAGGACAACGAGCGGGTAGACCGCTTGGCCGCCATGGGCAAAATGTCGGCCGGCATTGCGCACCAACTCAGAACGCCTTTGTCTACCGCGCTGTTGTATGCCTCGCACCTTTGCAACGAAGAACTCGAAATGCAAGACAGGGTGAGCTTTGCCAAAAAACTGCAAAACCAACTGATTCACCTCGAAAAAATGGCCGGTGAAATGCTGCAGTTTGTAAGGGCCCGCCCCCACAAAACTCAAATTATTGCCCTAGACGAGTTGGTCAGCGAGGCCCTGCAAACCTTGGAAGGCCTGTCTCAAGAAAAACGCATTGAGTTGTCGGTTAGCTTGAAAGCAGACAACTGCATGGTCAGCGTCGAGCGCCCCACCGTGGTGTCCGCCTTCATTGCCATTTTGGAAAATGCTATTCAGTGTTCTAGCCCAGGTCAGACCATTGTGGTTCAAACCCAAGCCGACCATTTGCGGGGCCAACTGAGCATCGAAGACAATGGCCCTGGCATTGCCGAAGACATGCTGCCCCGCTTGTTCGAGCCCTTTGCCACCAACCGCGTCACAGGCACTGGCCTAGGACTTGCAATTGCACAGAATGCCATTCGCAGCCACCGGGGTGAAATTACCGCGCAAAACAAAGCCGAAGGCGGCGCGCTTTTTGTGGTGGCCTTGCCCAGTATGGCCAACTTTTAACCAAACATTTGTCTACACCGTCAACATCGACTAACCCATGAACCCGTTTCAAATCCTCCTAGTTGAAGACGACACCGACCTGCGCGAGGCCATCAGCGTCACGCTCCGTTTGGGCGGCGTAGACCACGTGGCCTTTGAGTGCGCCGAAGATGCGCTGCCTGCCATAGACCCTGAAGTAGAGCAAATGTTGGTAACCGATTTCCGCCTGCCCGGCATGAACGGTTTGCAGCTGTTGGCCCAAGCCCGAGAAAAGCACCCTCAGCTTCCCGTGGTGGTCATGACCGCCTATGCCGATACCCAATTGGCCGTGCAAGCGCTCAAAGGCGGCGCCCGCGACTTTTTGATCAAACCTTTCATGCCCCAGCAATTGTTGGAGGTCATTGCGCGCCATCACCCCAGCCCGCCCGCGGCAAAAACTGGAGCCGATGGGGAAATAATTGCCTCCGACCCGGCAATTCTTGCCGTTAAAAACCGGTGCGAGCGGGTGGCAGGCACTGGCGCCACCGTGCTCTTAACGGGCGAATCGGGTGTGGGCAAAGATGTTTTTGCCAAGCAAATTCACCAACTTTCGGGCCGCAACAGCAAGCCCTATGTGGCCATCAACTGCGCCGCCATTCCCGACAACCTGCTCGAGTCCACCCTGTTTGGCTATGAAAAAGGTGCCTTTACCGGTGCCACCAAAGCCCAGCCCGGCAAGTTTGAGCAGGCCAACGGCGGTACACTTTTCTTAGATGAAATTGGTGAAATGCCCCTCGAATTGCAGGCCAAACTGCTGAGAGTTTTGCAAGACCAAGTGGTAGAGCGCTTGGGCTCTATGCGCTCTGTCAACTGCGATGTGCGCATTGTGGCGGCCACCAACCAAGACCTTCAGCAGAGAGTGAAAGATGGCAAATTCAGAGAGGATTTGTACTTCCGCTTGGCCGTGTTTCCCATTCGCATTCCGCCATTGCGCGAGCGCCAGCAAGACATCCTGCCTTTGGCCGAACACTTCTTGGTGCGCTATGGCCGCACCATGGGCCGCCAAGGCTTGAAACTCTCCGCCCAAAGCAAGCAAGCTCTGCAAAGCTACCCTTGGCCAGGCAACGTGCGCGAATTGGAAAACGCCATGCAGCGAGCCCTGCTTTTGAGCGACGGCGATTTGATCGAACCCAACGACATTGAACTGCACGGCAGCGCGCCAAGCATTGGTGCTGCTTCACCCACTGGCAATTTGAGCGCCGGTGGCACACCTCTTGCATACAGTTCAGACACTGAAAGCACAACTTCGGGCGCACAGGACATGGATTCCATTGAACGTGAGCACATTTTGAAAGTTCTCAAGCAAGTGGGTGGCAACCGCAAAGAAGCCGTCAACATTTTGGGACTGTCCGAAAGGGCCCTGCGCTACAAGCTCAAGGCCTACAAAGAAGCCGGTTTTCTTTTTGATTGAATTGAATTAAGATAAAAGTATGTCAAACATTAACCTCGAGTCCCTCACCAGCCAGATGAAAGTCATGGCCGATATGGCATCGGGTCAGTTAAATTCAAAGGCCTCATTGCCCGCAGCTGGCGAGCCCGATTTTGAATCGGCTTTGAAAAAAGCCGTGTTGGCAGTTAACGAAACTCAAAACGTGGCGCAAGCCAAAGTGCAAAGCTTCTCTACCGGTCAAAGCAACATGACCTTGGAAGAGGTGATGGTCGACTTGCAAAAAGCCAACCTGTCTTTCCAAACCATGATTGCTGTGCGCAACCGTTTGGT
>JAJTGB010000032.1 GCA_021298995.1 Comamonadaceae bacterium
CCATCAATCGGTGGTCAATGTGTTGGAAGCAGCCCGCATGAATGGGGTTTCAAAAATTGCATTTGCAACTCAAACCCCATCGCAGACGGGCAAGCCCTGATTCACTCACCATGTCTAATTACTTGCAGAATCTTCCGAAGTATTGGCGTACCCGCAATGCCCTCACCTATTTGCTGTGGCCCATCGAACTCTTTTACACACTTTTAATTGGACTTCGCAAATTGGCTTATGCCTTCGGCCTATTCAAACAACACCAAGTCAATGCCACCGTCATCGTGGTGGGCAATGTCGTGGCGGGTGGTGGCGGAAAAACACCGCTCACCATAGCCCTCGTTCAGCGATTGAAAGCCCAAGGTCACAAGGTTGGCGTTGTGTCTCGAGGCTACGGGCGATCCAACTCAGGTGTGCAAATTGTCCTGGCACAAAGCTTGGTCAACGAGGTCGGAGATGAGCCGCTCATGATTTTTCAAAAATGCGGTGTACCCGTGGTGGTGGGGTCTAACCGCGTGGTAGCCGCCCAACATTTGCTACAAAACTTTCCGGAGGTCCGTGTGCTGGTCTGTGACGACGGACTTCAACACCTTGCCCTGCAACGCGACATTGAAATTTGTGTGATGGATGCCATGGGCTTGGGCAATGGTCACTTGCTTCCGGCAGGCCCTTTGAGAGAGCCGTGGCCGCGTCCCATTGACTTGTTGTTGCACAGCCATCAGCGAACCTTGCCAGAAGGCTTTGAATCTCACAGAGAACTCAGCGCCTATGCATTGACATCAAAAGGCCAGACAGTACCACTGGAGAACTTGAAATCCGAAAAAGTCGAAGTGGTGTCTGGCATTGCCAAACCTGAGGCATTTATGGCCATGCTTCAAAATGCTCAATTCCAAATTGCGCACTCAAGCGCACTGCCTGACCACGATGATTTTGCGGGGTGGAAGCCCGTGCATCCTGAACTGCCGCTTTTGTGCACAGAAAAAGATGCCATTAAATTGTGGGCTCGATTTCCACAAGCGCTAGCCATTCCATTGGTTTTTGAAGCCGAGCATGCTTTTTGGGAAGCCTTTGATCAACTTTTTCAAAGCCGTCACAGGTATCATTGAGCCATGGACACGAAATTACTTGAACTGTTGGTTTGCCCAGTCACCAAGGGCCCTCTCGATGTGCAACGCGACTTGCAAGAACTCTGGTCGCGCAGCGCTAGGCTGGCTTACCCAATTCGAAACGGTATTCCCATCCTGCTTGAAAACGAAGCTCGCACACTCAGCGATGAAGAGTTAGAACAACTCAAACCCCGCACCCCCCTTGTCTAGTTTCTTCTTGACTCTTTTTGAGTGACACATGTCGCAAGCCTTTACTGTCATTGTTCCTGCCCGCTTAGCCTCCACCCGACTGCCCAACAAACCCTTGGCAGATATCCATGGTTTGCCTATGGTAGTTCGCGTTGCACAAAGGGCGTCCCTCTCAAAAGCTTTCCAAGTAGTGGTCGCCGCCGACAGCATCGACATTGTTAAAGCCTGCCAGGCCCACGGTATACGAGCATTGCTCACTCGAGATGATCATCCAAGTGGCAGTGATCGCTTGGCTGAAGCCAGCGCACTGCTGCAACTTGGATCCAACGATCTGGTGGTCAATGTGCAAGGGGACGAACCTCTGATCAACCCCATGCTCATCAACCAAGTCGCTGCCTTGCTTGAACAACGTCCAAGCGCTAGCATGAGCACGGCAGCACATGAAATTCACGAGCTCTCAGAATTCACCAATCCCAATGTCGTGAAAGTGGTTTTAGACAAAGAGCAATTGGCGCTTTATTTCAGCCGCGCGCCCATTCCTTGGTGGCGCGATGGCTTTGCGCAAGGTATTCAAAGTTTGCCCAAGCCTGCACCTCTCAGACACATCGGCATCTATGCTTACCGCGTTGGGTTTTTGCAAAGTTTCCCCAGCATGCCGCCCGCCCCCATTGAAACAGGGGAAGCATTAGAGCAACTGCGGGCCATGTGGTACAGCCACAAAATAGCCGTGCACATCACCCCAGATGCACCTGGGCCCGGCGTTGACACCCCCGAAGACTTAGAAAAAGTGCGCGCTTTGCTCAAGCCTTGAAAGTGCCGGACGTTAGAAGTCAGGTAAAAAAAGGTTTCCCGTGATATTCTCCATTGAGAGCCATCCAAGCCATGGCGAAAGATTAAACAACTATTCGGGACATTCATGAGACTCATTCTTTTAGGTGCGCCAGGTGCTGGTAAGGGAACCCAAGCCGCATTCATCTGCCAGAAATTTGCCATTCCTCAAATCTCAACCGGTGATATGTTGCGTGCCGCAGTCAAGGCCGGTACACCACTTGGCTTGCAAGCCAAGGCCGTGATGGAATCGGGCGGTTTGGTCAGCGACGACCTCATCATCAACCTCGTCAAAGAGCGCATTGCACAAGCCGATTGCGCCAATGGTTTCTTGTTTGACGGTTTCCCACGCACCATCCCCCAAGCCGATGCCATGAAGGCCGCTGGCGTGAAACTGGACTATGTTCTTGAAATAGATGTGCCCTTTGAGGCCATCATTGAACGCATGAGTGGTCGCCGTTCACACCCTGCATCGGGCCGCACTTACCACGTCAAATTCAATCCGCCCAAAGCCGAAGGCAAAGACGACGTCACAGGCGAGCCCTTGGTTCAACGCGAAGATGACAAAGAAGAAACCGTGAAAAAACGCCTGGATGTCTACAGCCAGCAAACACGTCCCTTGGTGGCCTACTACTCTGAATGGGCTCAACGCGAAGCTCAGAGTGCGCCTCAATACCGCGCTATCAGTGGCATAGGTTCTGTCGAAGACATCACACAGCGCGCGATGCTGGCCTTGGGCGCAATGCCTTAAGTTCTTGAATTAAGTTCTTGACTTAATTTCTTGATCCTCGCGCCGTTCATCGGCGCTAAGTTCAGACGTAATCAGGTCAGTGGCTTTGAAGCTGCGACATCATGTCCAGCAACAAGGCCACTCTTGTTTTCACTGGGCTCAAGCCCCCCGTGGCATCAAAAATATGGTTCTCAGTCGGAACTACAACGCCCTGATTGCAACGCGTGGCTAAACGAACTTCTACACCTGCTTTTTGCGCAAGCACCAAACTCGCCATGAGCTTGGTGCTCACCGACCCGTTGCCTGTTCCGGCCACGACCAGTCCCTTGACCCCTGCCTGAACCAAAGCGTCAATGTGCTGTGTTGAAGCGTTCACGTGGTTCATCACAATTTCAACCCAAGGCCATTGGGTTGCAGGGGGCAACTGAGACACACGCAATTTGGCTGATGTATTGGGCGTATTGAAGGTGTCCAGCCATTGAACCCGGTCGTTGTGAACGCGCCCAGCCAAGCCTGTTTCACCAGAGTCAAACGCGTTCAAACGTGTGGGATGTACTTTTTGAACATATTGACTGTGGTGAATTTCACCTGCGGCCACCATGTAAACACCCAAGCCCTGGGTAGTGGCTGCAACCAATAGAGCGTCTCTCAAGTTTTGAGGACCATCCGCATCCTTGAAGTTGGCGGGGCGCATGGCACAGGTCAACACGACGGGCTTGGCAGCGCTCAGTACTTGGGACAAAAAGTAAGCTGTTTCTTCGAGCGTATCTGTGCCGTGGGTAATGACAAGACCCGCCACATCGCTATGTGATAACCAATGCTCACAGCGTTGCGCCAAATGAATCCAAGTCTCAAAGTCCATGTCCTTGCTGTCAAGCTGAGCCACTTGTTCAGATTCAAATTGACAATCCAAAAGTGCCTCTGGCCAATGCTGTTGATGGCCTAGCACTGCATCTAACAAATCGTCGATGCCGCGTTGAGCAGCCTTGTAGGCAAGCCCTTCATTGGCGGAGGCAGACACCCCGGCAATGGTGCCGCCTGTGCCTAAAACAACAATTTTTTGATTTTTTGCTTGCATTTATAAAAAGACTGGTTAAAAATACAGTTACTGGATAAGAAAACAGTGAATTGAAGTTGCTCACAACAGCTTATTCATCCACACAGATAGCTCAAACAAACAGCTAATAAGGAGTGCATCATGATCGATCAACCCAAGCTCACGGCGCGACAGCAAGAAATTTTGGAACTCATCCAAAAAACCATTGCCGAAACAGGAGCACCCCCTACCCGAGCCGAAATTGCACAAGTTTTAGGTTTCAAATCAGCTAACGCGGCTGAAGAACACCTCCAAGCTTTGGCCCGAAAAGGTGCTATCGATCTGGTCAGTGGCACATCCCGTGGAATTCGTCTCAAAGGCTCTTCCCGGGACAACCTGCGCAACTCCAGCGACCTTTTCAGCCTCCCCTTACCAGGTTTTGCCCAATTGGCCTTGCCACTCATCGGCCGAGTTGCTGCAGGATCCCCTATTTTGGCCCAAGAACACGTCGATCGAACCTACCATGTCGAAAGCCACTTGTTTCAAGAGCAACCCGACTACTTGCTCCGAGTGCGCGGCATGTCTATGCGCGATGCCGGCATCATGGACGGCGACCTGCTGGCCGTCAAAGCCACCAAAGAGGTTCGCAACGGTCAAATTGTGGTTGCTCGTCTAGGCGAGGAAGTGACCGTCAAACGCCTGCGCCGCCAAGCAGACCGTATCGAGCTTTTGCCCGAAAACCCCGACTACCCCATCATTTTGGTCAATCCCGGCGAGCCCTTCGACATTGAAGGCCTAGCAGTTGGCCTCATCCGCAACACGCTCTTGATGTAAACAAGCCCACATTTAAGGAACAACATGACATTCGCCCTCTTTGGCATTTCCAGCATTTACAACGGCATTCAAAAATTCATGAGTGCAGCCGCTCATCTTGAGCAGAACCCCGTTCAAGCAGTTCAGCCCCGAACCATTTCAGCCCACGAAAGCAGGCTGGCCAAACAACTTGCTTTGCGCGTTCTTCGCGTTGCAGAGCACGGGGAGGCTCCCAATTGTGCTGGCCGCATGGTCATTTCTGGTCGCATGGCCGATGTCTGCGCCGAGCTCGACCGCTTGGTCGCTCTCGAAGCCCAAAACAAAGCGCCCTTGCGCCACTAATCTGAACTCTCTTTGGGGCCTAAATTTGATCCTAGCCCCCAATGAAAGCCTTTGGGCAAGGCACAATAGTGCCTATGAACATTGTGATCCTTGACGACTACCAAGATGTCGTCCGAAAACTAGACTGCGCCGCCAAACTCGACGCCTACAACGCAAAGGTCTACACCAACACCGTTAAAGGCTTGGGTCATGCCGCGCCTCAAACTTATCTCGCAAACAGGTGCTGCTGGCTCTCACATTGACTTAGAAGCCTGCTCAGAAAGAGGCATTGCAGTGGCGCAAGGCACTGGCTCACCCTATGCACCAGCTGAGCTTACTTGGGCTCTGGTCATGGCGGCAGCCCGCCGCATTCCCCAATACATTGGCAACCTCAAACATGGTGCATGGCAACAATCCGGCTTGAAGTCGGCTTCCATGCCGGCCAATTTTGGCCTTGGGACTTTGCTGCGCGGCCGCACCTTTGGTATTTGGGGTTACGGCAAAATTGGCCAACTGGTTGCAGGCTATGCCAAAGCATTTGGCATGCAAGTGGTGGTTTGGGGCAGTGAAGCTTCACGCGAAAAAGCGGTGAAAGATGGGTTCATGCCCGCAAGTTCACGCGATGCCTTTTTTGAACAATGCGACATTATTTCACTGCACATCAGACTTAACGACAGCACCCGAGGCATGGTGAAATTAGACGATTTGATGCGCATGAAAACAAGCGCCATGATTGTCAACACTTCAAGGGCTGAACTGATTGAACCAGATGCACTTATTAGCGCATTGAATCGCGGCAGACCTGGCTTGGCCGCCATCGATGTTTTTGAACACGAGCCCATCTTGCAAGGACATGCCTTGCTGCGTTTAGAAAACTGTATTTGCACACCTCACATTGGTTATGTAGAAAAAGACAGTTACGAGCTTTATTTTGGTTCCGCCTTCGATAACGTGGTCAATTTCATCAAGGGAACACCCACCAACATCGTCAATCCAGGTGCATTGCAAGTGAGGCGATAAAAAATGAACATTGCATTTCAACAAGTCGCTGTCATTGGCGCTGGGGCCATGGGCCGTGGCATTGCCCAAATTGCTGCCCAAGCTGGTAGCCAAGTCTTCCTTTATGACACCCAAGCCGAGGCCAGCCAAAAAGCCTTGGTCGCGGTTCACCAAGTATGGGATTCATTGCTGGCCAAAGGCCGTTTGGATTCAGAAACCGTTGGCAGATACAAAACTCAGTTGCACACTGCCAGCCAATTGCATGATTTAAAAAATTGCGACTTAATCGTGGAAGCCATCGTTGAGCGACTCGATATCAAGAAAAGCTTGTTTGTAGAACTGGAAAATCTGGTTTCAGATTCAACGGTCCTTGTGACCAATACCTCGTCACTCTCGGTCACAGCCATTGGGGCAGCACTCAAGCGACCTGCCCAATTTGCGGGCTATCACTTCTTCAACCCTGTGCCTTTGATGAAGGTTGTCGAAGTCATTGCGGGCCTCAAAACCAACTCTGATGTTTGTGCGCGTCTCACCGAATTTGCCAAGCAAATGGGGCATACCCCCGTTCAAGCCAATGACACGCCTGGTTTTATTGTCAACCATGCGGGTCGAGGTTATGGCACAGAAGCTTTGCGCATTGTGTCTGAGGGCGTGGCCGACTTTGCCACCATCGATCGAATTTTGAAAGACCAGGTTGGCTTCAAACTAGGCCCCTTCGAGCTTTTTGATTTAACGGCTTTGGATGTATCGCACCCGGTCATGGAGTCGATCTACAACCAGTACTACCAAGAACCCCGGTATCGCCCCAGCGTGATCACCGCTCAACGCTTGGCGGGTGGGGTCGTAGGCAAAAAAGTGGGCGAAGGTTTCTACACATACCAAGACGGCAAAGCCATTGTGGCCCCAGACCAAGCCGTTCCTGAGGTCAAAGAGTTTCCACCTGTTTGGGTGTCACCGCGAGCATCAAGACGTTTAGAGCTTTTGCAACTGCTCAAGGATTTGGGGGCCTCCATCGAAACAGGTGCATCGCCCTCACCCCATGCTCTGACGCTGGTAGCGCCCCTGGGCTTTGATGTCACCACAGTGGCTGTGGTGGAGCGCCTGGACCCTGCTCGCACCATTGGCATCGACATGTTGTTTGACGATGCTGCCACCAAACGAAGAGTCTTGGCCACCAACCCAGCCACGCGCTCAGACATGCGAGATGCGGCCCACGCCTTGTTTGCCAAAGATGGAAAAGCTGTCAGCGTGGTGCGTGATAGCGGTGGCTTCATCACTCAACGGGTAGTGGCCAACATTGTGAACATTGCTTCCGACATGTGCCAGCAAGGTGTTTGCTCGCCCCAAGATCTCGACGTGGCTGTCACTTTGGGCCTTGGTTATCCTGTGGGCCCCCTAGCCCTGGGAGACAAACTAGGTCCTACAAACGTGTTGGAAGTGCTCTTCAATTTGCAAACCGTTTATGGCGATCCCCGCTATCGCCCAAGCCCTTGGCTGCGACGACGCGGCGCTATCGGCTTGTCTCTTTTGCACACTGAGGAGTAAGGCATGTCAGCCCAACTGCTCAGTACAAGCGAAGGCGCCACGCTCATTCTCACCTTGAGCAACCCCGAACATCGCAACGCACTCGGACCCGAGATGTACGCAGCAGGTGTCGAAGCCTTGAGCGTTGCCGAAACCAGTTCAGATGTCAAAAGCGTGGTCATCACGGGCGATGGCGGTCTTTTCAGTGCGGGCGGCAACTTGCAAAGACTGAGCCACAACCGGCAATTGCCGCCTGAGCACCAAGCGCAAAGCATTGAAGGTCTGCACAATTGGATCGAAGCCATTCGAACTTTTCCCAAACCCGTGATTGCCGCTGTTGAAGGTCCGGCAGCAGGTGCCGGCTTTTCCTTGGCTTTGGCTTGCGACTTGATCGTGGCTGCGCGCAACAGTATTTTTGTCATGGCCTACAGCAACATTGCACTGTCACCAGATGGCGGTGGCACCTGGAGTTTGTCGCGCTGTGTGCCTCGCCAATTGGCCACTGAGCTGTTGATGGGTGGTGAACGCGTTGGCGCAGAAAGGCTCTACCAGTTGGGTGTGGTCAATCACCTCTGCGAACCTGGGCAGGCCTTGGGCACCGCTTTAAGCAGAGCCCATTTTTTGAATCAAAAGGCACCCAACGCCTTGGCCAGTATCAAAGAACTTCTGAACGAAGCGGATGGATCCACATTGCACCATCAACTTGCAAAAGAGCGAGATCATTTTGTGAAGAACTTGCACCATGCCAATGCTGGCATCGGAATTTCAGCCTTTTTGAACAAAGAAACTCCACGCTACGAATAAGACCGGGTCCCTCAGGCGACAATTTTTTACCACCCAGTCACTCAAAAGACAGACTATGGACGAACCCATTCTTACGATGGAGGAAAGAGAATCCATCAACGCAGGTCGTTGGTTCTCTACCCTTTCCCCATCCCTTCGACACGATATTCTGAGATGCGCATACGTCAAACGACACAAAGACGGCGAACTGATTGCGGCCCGCGGCGAACCGCCGGAGCAGTGGATTGCGTGCGCCAAGGGAGCCGTGCGCGTGAGCTCCACCTCAGTCTCGGGCAAATTGATCACTCTCACCTATGTCGAGCCTGGCATCTGGTTTGGCGACGTGTCGATATTCGACGGCGACAGGCGCACACACGATGCGTATGCGCACGGAGAAACCACCACACTCAATGTGGCCAAAGCAGATTTCAAGAAAATTTTGGCAGCACATGTCGAGTTGTACGACGCCATGTTGCGTTTGCATGCCAGACGCATTCGGCAGCTGTTTGGCTTGGTCGAAGACTTGAACACCTTGCCCCTCAGGGCTCGTTTGGCCAAACAACTCAATCACTTGCTGCGCAGCTATGGGGTACCCAGCCTGTCCGATGCCAAAGCCATTCGAATCAGTCTGCAGCTGGCGCAAGAGGAATTGGCTCAGTTGTTGGGCGCATCCAGACAACGCGTCAACCAAGAGCTCAAGCAAATGGAACGCGAGCATGTCATCAAAATCGAGCCCGGTGGCCTCACTGTTCTCGACAGAGAAGCGCTTCTGAAAATAGTCAATTCAGACAACTGAACCAGTCAGCGCACAATCTCATCACTTTCTTAGATGGCGGTATACCCACATGAGCCAGTTTGATCATTTCGTGGGCACCCGCCCAGTCACAGGCACACACGCCTTTGATGTTTCTACCCTTGAGAGTTGGCTGCTGGCCAACATGACTGGCTTTGAAGGCCCCCTCAGTGTCGAAATGTTCAAAGGGGGTCAGTCCAACCCAACATACAAACTCATTACACCCAAGTGTGCCTATGTGATGCGAGCCAAGCCTGGCCCTGTAGCCAAATTGTTGCCCTCTGCGCATGCCATTGAACGTGAATTTGCTGTCATGAAAGGCTTGTCTGGCACGGCTGTGCCCGTGGCCCAGATGCATGTCCTCTGCGAGGACGAAGCCATCATCGGTCGCGCTTTTTATGTCATGGAGTTTGTGGCGGGACGTGTCTTGTGGGATCAGTCCTTGCCAGGCATGACCAATGCACAACGCGGCGAAATTTACGATGAAATGAATCGCGTCATTGCCGCCCTTCACAGCGTAAAGTTTGCCGAGCAAGGTCTGGCCAACTACGGAAAACCCGGCAGTTATATCGAGCGACAAATTGGCCGTTGGAGTAAACAATATGCCGCCTCGCAAACACAAGTCATTCCAGAAATGGACCGCTTAATCGCATGGCTGCCAGCCAACATACCCAGCAGTGCCAAGGATGAAAGCTTAGTGAGTATCGTGCATGGCGATTACCGTTTGGACAACCTCATGTTCCATCCCACCGAGCCCAAAGTATTGGCTGTGCTCGATTGGGAACTTTCCACCTTGGGTCATCCACTGGCCGACTTCAGTTACCACTGCATGGCTTGGCACATCAAGCCCGGCTCGTTTAGGGGCATTGGTGGTTTGGATCACAAAGCTCTGGGCATTCCAGACGAAGCAGAATACATCAAGCGCTACTGCGAGAGAACAGGCTTTACCACCCCCGAAAAACTGGCGCTCGATTGGAACTTCTACATGGCCTACAACCTGTTTCGCATTGCCGCCATTTTGCAAGGCATCGCGAAGCGTGTCGTAGACGGAACCGCATCGAGCGAGCAAGCCAAATCATCTGGTGCTGGCGCAAAACCCATGGCTGAATTGGCATGGCACTTCGCCAGCCAAGTTCGCTGACCATCCGCATTCAATGCCTTTCAGTATTTTCAAGATTTAACAGGAGAACCTCAATGCAATTCGAATACTCAGACAAAGTCAAAGCCATGCAAGCGCGCTTGCTGGCATTCATGGACGAGCACATTTATCCCAACGAGGCTCGATTCTTTCAAGAAATTGCAGACAACCGCGCCAAGGGCAATGCATGGATCCCCACCAAAATTGTGGAAGAGCTCAAGCCAAAAGCACGAGCTGCAGGTTTGTGGAATTTGTTCCTGCCTAAGTCGCCACGCGCGCCCCAAGGTTTGTCTAATTTGGAATACGCGCCCTTGTGCGAAATCATGGGCCGCGTGCCTTTTGCTGCTGAAGTTTTCAATTGCTCGGCACCCGACACAGGCAATATGGAAACCTTCGAGCGCTATGCCAGCGAAGAACTCAAAGACCAATGGCTTGAGCCTTTGCTCAAAGGTGAAATTCGCTCTGCATTTCTCATGACAGAGCCAGATGTGGCCTCCTCCGATGCCACCAACATTCAATGCGAAATCAAACGCGATGGCAATGAGTACGTTATCAATGGCCGCAAATGGTGGTCTTCTGGCGCTGGCGATCCACGTTGTGCGGTTTACATTGTCATGGGCAAAACCAACCCTGATGCAGGCCGCCATGAACAACAGTCCATGATCATTGTGCCGGCCAATTCACCTGGTATCACTGTGGTTCGGGCTTTGTCTGTTTTTGGCTACGACGATGCGCCGCACGGCCACATGGAAGTGGTTTTGAAGAATGTGCGAGTGCCAGCAAGCAATCTGCTTTTGGGAGAAGGTCGTGGTTTTGAAATTGCGCAAGGCCGCTTAGGCCCTGGACGCATTCACCATTGCATGCGCACCATTGGGGTTGCAGAGCGCGCTCTCGAACTCATGTGCAAACGCCTCAACTCACGCGTGGCCTTTGGCCGCGAAGTGGCCCGTCAAACAGTGTGGCAAGAACGCATCGCGGAATCACGCTGCATGATTGAACAAGCCCGCTTGCTCACGCTCAAAGCCGCTTACATGATGGACACCGTGGGCAACAAAGTGGCCAAAGCAGAAATTGCCATGATCAAAATTGTGGCGCCTCAAATGGCTTGCCAAATCATTGATTGGGCCATTCAAGCGCATGGTGGCGGTGGCGTGTCGCAAGACTTCCCCTTGGCCTACGCCTACGCACACCAGCGCACTTTGCGCTTGGCCGATGGCCCCGATGAAGTGCACCGCAATTCATTGGCCAAATTGGAGTTGGCCAAACATTTGCTTATGCCTGGTGAAGTTGAAATGCCCATCACCCGAGGTTCGTGAATCTGAAGTGCGCCAAGCTTTTTCAAGATTTGCGCATTTGTGGATGCTTGGTTTTCGGCAATTTTGCAAGAACTTTTTAATCAAATTTCAAGAATTGCCCGCATACCGCATTAGAATATGAGGCTTGTCGGAGCGTAGCGCAGTCTGGTAGCGCATCTGGTTTGGGACCAGAGGGTCGAAGGTTCGAATCCTTTCGCTCCGACCATTTTTCATCAAAGGCCCTACCTTTATGGTTCTAGGGCCTTTTTTATCTGCCCGTAGCTCAACTGGATAGAGCAACGGCCTTCTAAGCCGTAGGTCGGGGGTTCGAGTCCCTCCGGGCAGGCCACCTACACCGTGGGCATCCCCTTCAGCATTTGCCATCAATTTCGCAAAATCAGGGTTTTGCCTAGCTTATTCGACTCTTGATATGCAACATAATGCATACCACAAGGAGATTTCTCATGACTACTTCAAATTCACGTCGTTTGGTTTTGACACGCGGTGCTGCATTGGTTGGCGCTGCAAGTTCTACACTGATGCTCCCCGAACGGGCGCAAGCACAAACGGGCAAAATTCGCGTTGGTCTCATGTTGCCCTACTCCGGTGCATTTGCACCCTTGGGCGTGGCCATCGAAAATGGGGTTCGCATGGCCATCAACGAACAAGGTGGCAAGCTGGGTGGCCGCGAAATTGAATGGTTCAAAGTTGACGATGAATCAGATCCGTCTAAAGGCATTGAAAATGCCAACAAACTGGTTCAACGTGACAAGGTAGATGTACTCATTGGCACGGTTCATTCAGGCGTGCAAATGGGCATCCAAAAAGTAGCGCGTGATTCAGGCGTACTGTCCCTCATTCCCAATGCAGGTGTTCATGCGGCCACTCGCTCGCTTTGCGCGCCCAATGTTTTCCGCACCAGCTTCTCCAACAGCCAACCTACATTGGCCTTGGGTCAAACCATGGTCAATAAAGGCCACAAAAAAGCTGTTTGGATTACCTGGAAATATGCAGCTGGCGACGAAGCCTTTGAGGGTTTCAAAGAAAGCTACACCAAGGCTGGCGGCACCATCATCAAAGAGCTGGGCCTGCCATTTCCTAACGTTGAGTTCCAAGCACTTCTGACCGAAATTGCGGCACTCAAACCCGATGCAGTGGCTTGCTTCTTTGCTGGTCCTTCAGGCGCCAAGTTCATGAAGGACTTCGCTGCAGCCGGCCTCAAAGGCAAGATTGCGCTGTACGGTTCTGGCTTCCTCACTGAAGGTGTTTTGCAAGCTGCTGGCCCCGCCGCTGATGGTGTCATGACCACACTGCATTACAGCGATTCACTTGACACACCGCGCAACAAAAAATTCCGTTTGGAATACGCCAAAGCATTCAAAATGCAACCCGATGTTTATGCTGTTCAAGGCTACGACACAGGCTTGCTGTTGATTCAAGGCGCCAATGCCGTCAAGGGTGATTTGTCCAAGAAACCCGATTTGTACAAAGCCATGGAAGGCGCTGTGATTGACAGCCCACGTGGCAAGTGGACCATGAGCAAAACCCACAACCCTATACAAGACATGTACTTGCGCGTGGCTGAAAAAGGTGAAAACAAAGTGATTGGTGTGGCCGCCAAAGCGCTGGCCGACCCAGGCACAGGTTGCCGCATGGGCTAATCCTCACCCGGGTGCCAAAGCGGCGGACATTTCCGCCGCTTTTTTTCTGCCCTGAAGTTTGTCATTGGCAAACGCGTTGGGCAAACGCATCGGTGTTAACCTTTCCCCTATGGATTTCGTCAATTTCCTTATCCAGCTTCTGAACAGTGTTCAGTACGGCTTGTTGCTGTTCATGTTGGCTGCAGGGCTCACATTGATTTTTGGCATCATGGGCGTGGTCAATTTGGCTCACGGTAGTTTTTACATGCTGGGCGCTTATCTGGCATGGTCATTGGCTGCCCTGACCAACAGCTTCACACTCGCCATTCTGATCGGTACGCTGCTATCGGTTCTGTTTGGCTTGCTTTTAGAGTGGTTGCTTTTTCGACACTTTTACAAACGCGATCACCTCGATCAGGTGCTCCTCACGTTTGGCTTGATCTACGTGTTTGAAGAGACGCGCTCCATTTTGTGGGGTGACGATGTGCATGGCGTCACCATTCCAGCGGCATTGAGTGCCTCTATTCCCCTGACAGAAACACTCTCATACCCCGTTTATCGCTTGTTCATGTCGGGGGTTTGTTTGCTCTTGGCTTTGGGCCTGTATTTGCTCATCTCCAAAACGCGCTTGGGTATGAAAATTCGCGCTGGCGCTTTCAATCACGAAATGACAGAAGCTTTGGGCGTCAATATCAAATTGATTCATGCTTTGGTTTTTGCCATGGGCGTGGGCTTGGCAACTATTGCGGGCATGGTGGCGGCACCCGTATCCAGTGTCTATCCCAACATGGGCTCGCAAGTGCTCATCATGTGTTTTGTGGTGGTGGTTATTGGCGGCATTGGCTCGGTCAAAGGTGCTCTGATTGCAGCCATACTGGTGGGCTTGGTCGATACCTTTGGCAAAGTCTTGTTGCCGCAAGTCGCAGGCATGCTGGTCTATGTGTTGATGGCCATTGTTTTACTTTACAAGCCTGAAGGCTTGTTCAAAAACTAAGGGGCAAGTCATGAGCGACGCACACGCCCCACTTGAAACGCTGCCGCGCAGTTTGAAAATTTTGCTGGGTACAGCCCTCTTGGCATTGGCTGCATTTCCTTTTGTGGGAACCGACTACTACTTGCAAATGGTCACGCGCATGATGATCTTGGCCATCTTTGCAATGAGTCTTGATTTGCTGCAAGGCGTAACGGGCTTGGTCTCTTTGGGCCATGCTGCTTATTTTGGTGTAGCAGGCTACGCCTTGGCATTTTTAACACCACCGGGCGAACCCGTTTCTTTGTGGTGGACATTGCCTGCAGCTGTGGGTATCTCTGCTTTGTTGGCCCTCGTCATTGGTTTCTTGGTGGTTCGAACCCATGGCATTTATTTCATCATGGTGACCATGGCATTTGCCCAAATGGTGTTCTATGTTTTCTTTGACAACAAGGCATTGGGCGGATCAGACGGTATCTACATCAACTTCAAACCTGAAGCTGTGTTGTTTGATTTAGAAAACAAAAAGGTTTTTTACTTTTTCACCTTGGCCCTCATGGTGTTGGTTTATGTATTTTTAAGACGTTTGCTATGGAGTCCATTTGGACGTGCCTTGGCAGGCATCCGCGTGAACGAGCATCGCATGCGTGCTTTGGGATATGGCACCTTTAGCCACAAACTCGCGGCCTTCACCTTGGCAGGTGCGCTAGCGGGTCTGGCTGGTTTTTTGTGGGGCGCGCAATCGGGGTATGTCAACCCAGAACTCATGGGTTTTCACATGAGTGCTCACGTCATCATGATGGTCATTTTGGGTGGCATGGGCAACTTTGCAGGCGCCATTGTCGGCGCTTTCTCTTTCGAATATTTGCTGCACGTGTTCAAAGACTTGCCTTCCGTCGGCGCTTTCAATTTGGGCAAACACTGGCAACTCTGGATGGGTCTTTTCATTGTGGCCCTCGTGATATTGGCACCTCGCGGCATTTTGGGCTTGTTGGCCACGCTGCTCAAAGGCAAGGAGAAGGGTCATGACTAAGGCCTCATCTGCATCAGAAGTACTCTTGCATGCCAACAAAGTCACCAAAAACTTTGGTGGACTCACGGCAGTCAACGAAGTTTCAGTCAATTTGAGCAAAGGCCAAATTCACGCCGTCATTGGCCCCAACGGCGCAGGCAAATCAACACTGGCTAATTTACTCTCCGGAGACTTGCCACCCACCTCGGGATATGTCTCTTTGAATGGCCAAGACATTACCGGCTGGACACCCGAAAAAATTTCTCGACATGGCCTTGGTCGAAGCTATCAAAAGACCAATATCTTTAGAAGCTTCAGCGTGTGGGACAACGTCCGTTTGTCGGCCCAATCGCGCAGCCAACCCGTCCCATTCAACCCATTGGCATGGCTCACGCAAGCCAATCACATGAACGATGTGAACGCGCGTGCAGAGCGCGCCATTGAATTGGCTGGTTTGGAAAATCGGCGTCATGCCATGGCGGGTGCTGCCAGCCATGGTGAGCAACGCCAGCTTGAAATTGCCATGACCTTGGCCACAGAACCCCAAGTGCTGCTGTTAGACGAGCCCTTGGCGGGTATGGGTCAGGCAGAAGCCGAAAGCATGGTGCAGTTGCTGCTGCGCTTAAAAGCATCACACGCCATGATGCTGGTCGAGCATGACATGGATGCAGTGTTTGCTTTGGCCGACCAACTCACCGTGATGGTCAACGGTCAAGTCATTGCCAGCGGCCTACCAGCAGCCGTGAGAGCCGATGCAAGCGTTCAAGCAGCCTACCTGGGTGAGGATCATTGAGATGACTGACACACTGATTCAAGTGAAGGACCTCAACAGCTATTACGGGGCTAGCCACATTCTTCGCAATGTCAATTTCGATGTGAAGCGTGGTGAAACCATAGGCCTCATGGGTCGCAATGGCATGGGCAAAAGTACTTTGCTCAAATCCATCATGGGTATCGTGAAGCCTCGCTCTGGTGAAGTGCACATCAAAGGCAAGCGCATGAACGATTGCGCCATTTTTGAAGTGGCTCAACAAGGCATTGCCTATGTCCCTGAAGGCCGCGGCATCTTTGCCAACCTGAGTGTGGTTGAAAATCTAAAGATGGCAGCCCGTCCTGGTACACAAGGCCAAAACGATTGGACCTACGATCGGGTGCTCGATACGTTTCCCCGCTTGAAAGAGCGCTTAGGGCACGGCGGGCAGCAGCTCTCTGGCGGTGAGCAACAAATGCTCACCATTGGACGAGCCCTCATGACCAACCCCGACGTATTGATTTTGGATGAAGCCACCGAAGGTTTGGCGCCCCTCATTGCCCGCGAAATTTGGCGCATCTGCAGCGTCATCAAAGAAAGCGGTATTAGCAGCGTCATTGTTGACAAAAACTGGAAACATGTGACAAAAATTACCGATCGCAATGTGATTTTGGTAAAAGGCGAAGTGGTCTTTGAAGGCTCTTCCGAATTGCTCCAATCTCAGCCAGAAATCATGGCCCAGCATCTGGGTGTTTAAACTCTCGCCTTGACAATCAACGCCCTTATGTCCAAAGACTCCACTTTGCGCGGCGTACGCGTTGTCAGCTTGGCGCTGAATTTACCCGGTCCTGCTGCAATCATGCGTTTGGCACAAATGGGCGCCACCTGCACCAAGGTCAATCCGCCACAAGGCGACCCCATGGCGCACTACACGCCAGAGGGCTACGAAACACTCCACAAGGGCGTGAAACAAATTTCATGTGATTTGAAAGATCCAAAAGGCCAAAAAACCCTTCATCAGTTGCTTGGAAAAACGGATGTTTTACTCACATCGTTCAGACCCTCTGCCCTGACCAAATTAGGGTTGAGCTGGAAAACACTGCACCTTCAGTTCCCAAAACTCAGCTGCGTAAGCGTCGTGGGAGCGCCAGGTTCCTTGGCAGAAATTCCAGGTCACGACTTAACATATCAAGCGGAAGTCAATTTGGTACCTGGTATGAATTTACCTGCCAGCCTGTTTGCCGACATGGGCGGCGCCATGATGGCCAGTGAAGCTGTTTTAAAAGCCACACTGATTCAACGCAGCTCTGGCCAAGGCAGCTTCCACGAAGTGGCCTTGAGTGATTCAGCAGCTTGGTTGGCATTGCCAAGGCAATGGGGCATGACTTTGCCTAAGGGTGCGGTGGGCGGTGCACACGCAGGCTACAAAGTCTATGCTTGCAAAAACGGCCGCGTGGCTGTGGCGGCCCTTGAGCCGCACTTTGCCAAGTCACTGTGTGATGCCGCAGGCATTCAGGTCAAAGACCCCAAGTCTTTGTTTGCCAAATCAACTCACGTGGCTATTGCCAACTTTTTAGCCAGCAAGACTCGGCAGCAGTTAGACAAGTTGGCGGCAGAGAAAGACATCCCCTTGATGACCTTGCCCAAAGCCAGCTAAATTCACTGAATCTTCAGTGATTGAGCTGCGCCCATGCTTTGTCAAGGCGCTTCACACTAACGGGTTGTGGCGTGCGCAGTTCTTGAGCAAAGAAACTCACCCGCAACTCTTCCAATAGCCACCGAAACTCCAACATTCGGTCGTCCACGGCACCTTTGCGTTCAGCGACCAAGCGCCAATAACGTTGATCCTGAGGCTTTAGCTCCAACAACTTGGCAGCGTCTCTGGCTGGATCGGCACGCCACTTGTCTAGGCGCAAGACAATGGCCTTCAAGTAGCGAGAAAAATGTTGCAATTGAGCCCAGGGTGTGAGTGCCATGAAACGTTTGGGGACCAAGCGCTGCAACTGCTGAGCACAATCTGCAACAGCTTCAGGCGCACTTTTGGTGTCCTTGATTTTGCGAGTGGCCAAGGCATACTCAATCAGAATGACGCCTGCCAAACGAGCGACTTCATTGGCAATGAGCGTTAGACGCCCGCGTCCCTCGTCTATGCGTTTCTTGAAGCTCAACTCATCAGCAGGCAGCGGATCCAATAAAAAGGCGCGGTCTAAGGCCACTTCAATGATTTGTTGCCGCAACTCGTCTGCCGTGCCCAGTGGCATGTAGGCCACAGCCATCTTCTGCAAATCGGGAATGTTCTTTTCCAAATACTTCAAGGCATCCTTGATCTGCAAAGCGAACAAACGGCGCAAACCCTCTCGATGCTTTTGCGCAGCCACTTCAGGTTCGTCAAACACTTCAATTTGAACTGCATCGGTAAGGTCTACCAAGGCTGGAAATCCAATCAAACTTTGGCCACCCTTCTTGATCTCCATGAGTTCTGGCAAATCTCCAAAGGTCCAAGCTGTAAAACGTTGTTGAACCAATGAAGGGCCTTGAGTTGATCTGGAATCCGCCAAGGCCTGATCTGGCTTGGTATTGCCAACATTTGTCTTGGTAGCATTGTGAGTTGTTTGCTTGTCATTCAAATCAGCCGCCTTTGCAGACCCTGACTCACCTGAATTCGATTGCACTTTGAGTTGTGCCAAAGCTTGAAAAGCACCACGCGCCTGCGAACCCCAATCGGCTTTCAAGGCGCCCAAATTGCGGCCCATCCCCAGTTGTCTGCCATGCTCATCCACCACACGCAGATTCATGAACAAGTGCGCGCTCAGCATGTCCAACTTGAAGTCCGCCCGCTTCACATCGAGGCTGGTGATGTCGCGCACTTTTTTCAGAAGCACATCGGTCAAAGAACCTGTTCCAAAAATTTCAGCTTGGCCTAAAGCCTCTGCCAACTTGCCAGCCGAATCAGGCAAGGGCACAAATCTTGAGCGCGGTTTTTGGGGCAAACTTTTGAGCAAAGCATGAATTTTGTCCTTCAGCAAGCCCGGCACCAACCACTCACAACGCTCCTCATTCACTTGGTTCAACACAAACAAGGGCACAGTGACCGTGACACCGTCGCGAGCATCGCCTGGCTCATGCAAATAAGTGGCTGTGCAATCG
>JAJTGB010000033.1 GCA_021298995.1 Comamonadaceae bacterium
AGGGAACAATGACGGGCGCAGCTGGGAAGCCAGCCGCCCGTTTGGTCGTTTTTGGAGAGAAATATGAATGCGATTATTGGTATCGTTGTTTTGATGGTTTGTGTGTTCGGCGGCTTTATCATGGCCGGCGGAAGCATGAAGCCGATTATCAAAGCAGCGCCGGTTGAGACCTTCATTATTTTGGGCGCTGGTATTGGCGGCATGCTCATTGGCAACAGCATGGACATTTTCAAGGGCGCCTTGGGCGGCATGGGCAAAGTGTTCAAGGGCCCTGCCTACAAAAAAGAAGATTATTTGAGCACCATTTTTGTGGTGTCCAAAATTATGAAAACGCTGAAAACCGAGGGCCCTGTGGCCCTTGAAGCGCACATTGAAAATCCAGAATCCAGTGCCATCTTTGGCGAATACCCCAAAATTTTGCACGACCATGCTTTGCTCGATTTGGTTTGCAACACAGTTCGTTTGATGGTGGTGTCTACCAGCCCCTTAAGTCCTTATGCGGTGGAAGACGTGATGGACTTGTCCATCAAAACCCACCACCACGATGCCCTGAAGGCACAAACCGCCTTGGCCACTTTGGCCGGTGCGCTTCCCGCTTTGGGTATTGTTGCCTGCGTGTTGGGTGTGGTGAAAACCATGGACGCGATTGACCAACCGCCTGCTGTGCTGGGTGCCATGATTGGTGGCGCTTTGGTGGGAACTTTCTTGGGCGTGTTCATGGCTTACGGCTTTGTGGAGCCCATGGCTTCGCGCTTGGCACAGATCATTGACGATGAAGGTCAAATTTACAAAGTGGTGAAACAAATCATCATTGGCACCTTACACGGCCACCCCATGCCCCTGATCATTGAGGCTGCGCGAGCGGGTATCAGTCACCACAATCAGCCAAGTTTTGCTGAAGTGTTTGACGGCTTGCGAGGGGGCTAACAGCCATGGCTGAGGCAGTTTTAGAAGCGCCCGAAAAAGAAGCCCAAGCCCTGGCGGCTGAGGCGCCGGCTGACACCCCGGCCGAATCGCAAGCAGAGGCCGAGGGCGAAGTTGCCCCGCTCATTCCAGAAGAGGCGGCAGTGGATGCGCCTGTGGTGGTGGCGCCCAGCATCACCATCAAGAAAATCATGGACGATGGGCACGGTGGTGCCCACGGCGGTGCTTGGAAAATTGCGCTGGCCGACATGATGACTGCCATGATGGCCTTCTTCTTGTTGATGTGGCTATTGGGTGCCTCCAATGCCGACCAACGCAAAAGCATTGCCGACTATTTCAAACCCACTTCGCACAGCAATGTGACCATGGGCAAGCTGGCGGGTTCCGACGGCATGTTGGGCGGCCGCTCGGTCATTGACCCTGATGGTTTCCCTTTTTCTGCCAAGCAAACCAGTGCCTTGAACATGGTCACGCCGCGTTCGCAAGGTGGCCCTACAGAAAACGACCCCTCGCCCAACGGCGCAGACAGCAAAGAGTCTGGACAGGATGGCGATCCAGGTAAAAAATCTGCCGCAGCCGCTGCGGCCGCGGCCGCTGCAGCTGCAGACGCCGCCAACTTTGAAAAGTTGGAAAAAGAAATCAAAGAGGCCATGGCGAAGAACCCTAGGCTGGACAAACTCAAAGATCAAGTTTCATTTGCCCGCGACCAAGATGGCTTGCGCATAGAGATCATCGACAAAGCCGACTTTGCCATGTTTGGCTTGGGCACCACCACCATGACGCCCAGAGCCCAGGCTTTGCTCACCGAAGTGTCTAAAACACTGGCCGCCTTGCCCAACAAAGTGGCCATTCGCGGGCACACCGACAGCGTGCAGTTTGCCAACACCGATGACAGAAACAACTGGTCCTTGTCGGCCGAGCGTGCCGAGGAAACTCGCAAGATCATTGAGAAAAAAGGCATTCCGGGCAATCGATTTGCCAAGATTGAAGGCGTAGCCGATACGGCGCCCTACAACCCCAAAGACCCCAAAGACCCGCGCAACAGGCGGATCAGCATCACGGTCATGAACCAATAAAACCCTCCCAAGCAGCTTTTTCAAGCTGCTTTTTTTTGGGCCCTTGACCCGCTTCATCAGATTGCCCATAATCATTTCAAGCTTCAACTATTGAAGTCAAAACAATTTGCAGGTCGGGATCGAAACAAGGAACCTCATCATGAACATCGTGTGCTTGGGCGGCGGGCCCGCAGGCTTGTATTTTGGGCTGCTCATGAAATTGCGGCACCCTGAACACCGCATTACCGTGCTAGAACGCAACAAGCCTTACGACACCTTTGGCTGGGGCGTGGTTTTCTCTGATGCCACCATGTCGAGGTTGCAAGTGGCAGATCCTGTCACCGCCTCAGAAATTTTGGGCGCCTTCAACCACTGGGATGACATTGCAGTGCACTTCAAGGGCGAAACCATGCGCTCAGGAGGGCACGGTTTTTGTGGCATTGGGCGCAAGCGCTTGCTCAATATTTTGCAAAAGAGATGTGAAAGCTTGGGCGTTGAATTGGTGTTTGAAGCAGAGGTGGATGCCCATGCCGACATAGGTGCGCTGTACCAAGCCGACTTGGTCATTGCATGTGATGGCATCAACTCTAGGGTTCGCACCCGTTTTGAAAACACCTACAAACCCGACATCGATGAGCGCCATTGCCGCTTTGTATGGCTGGGCACGCGCAAGCTGTTTGATGCCTTCACATTTGCCATTGAGGAAACCGAGCACGGTTGGTTTCAAGCCCATGCCTACCAGTTTGATGGCGACACTTCCACCTTCATTGTGGAAACACCAGAATCTGTCTGGAAGGCCGCAGGGTTTGAGGAAATGTCCCAAGAGGAGTCGGTGGCATTTTGCGAGAAGTTGTTCGCCAAGTACTTGGATGGCAACCCCCTCATGACCAATGCCAAGCACCTGCGTGGCTCGGCGCATTGGATCAAATTTCCGCGCGTCATTTGCGATCAGTGGGTGCACTGGGACACCACCGCAGATGGCCGCTCTGTGCCTTATGTGTTGATGGGAGATGCTGCCCACACCGCACACTTTTCCATTGGCTCTGGCACCAAGCTGGCGCTAGAAGATGCCATTGAGTTGGCCGATACCTTTGAGCGTGTTGGGCATGGTGTGAAGGGCATGCAAGAAGTGATGAGCGCCTACCAAGCGACGCGTTCCATTGAGGTGTTGAAGATTCAAAATGCAGCGCGCAATTCCACGGAGTGGTTTGAGAATGTGGCGCGCTATGTCAATTTACCACCGCAGCAATTTGCCTATTCCTTGCTCACCCGCAGCCAACGCATTTCGCATGAAAATTTGCGACTGCGCGATGCTGAGTTTGTAGCGGCTTACGAACGCTTCATGGCCTCGCTGGCAAACTTTGACGACAGTGCGCGCGGCAAGTCAACGCCGCCCATGTTTTTGCCATTGCAGGCGCGCAGCATCACTTTGAAAAACCGTGTGATGGTGTCGCCCATGGCCACCTATTCGGCCATAGACGGTGTACCTGGTGATTTTCATTTGATGCATTACGGCGCCCGCGCGGTGGGTGGCGCAGCCATTGTGTTCACGGAGATGACTTGTGTTTCGCCCGAAGGCCGCATCACGCCGGGTTGTCCGGGTTTGTGGAATGACGAACAGCAACATGCATGGGCGCGCATTGTGAGTTTGGTGCACGCCCAGTCAGATGCCAAGATGGCTTTGCAGTTGGGCCATGCAGGCCGCAAGGGCTCAACACGCCGCGCCTGGGATGGCATTGACATGCCATTGAGCGATGGGGCGCGCGATGGCTCCAACTGGCCTTTGTTGGCGCCATCGGCCTTGCCTTATATGGACGGTGTGAGTCAGGTGCCGCACGCAATGACCCGTGCAGACATGGATGCGGTGTTGGCAGACTTTGTCGCTGCAGCGGAGCGCGGCGCTCAAGCGGGATTTGACTGGTTGGAGTTGCACTGCGCGCACGGCTATTTGCTGTCTGGCTTTATTTCGCCACTGACCAACCAGCGCACCGATGAATTTGGCGGAAGCTTGGAGAATCGACTGCGCTTTCCCTTAGCCGTCTTTGTGGCGCTGCGCAAAGTGTGGCCACAAGACAAGCCCATGTCGGTGCGAATTTCTGCGCACGATTGGGTAGAAGGGGGCATCACCATCGATGACGCCATCGAGATTGCCAAACACTTCAAAGCAGCAGGCGTTGATTTTGTCGACTGCTCTTCAGGCCAAGTGGACAAGCGCGAAAAGCCAGTGTATGGCCGCATGTTTCAAACCCCGTTTGCCGATCGCATTCGCAATGAAGCCGGTGTGCGTACCATTGCTGTGGGTGCCATTTCGGAAGCGGATCATGTCAACAGCATCATTGCGGCGGGACGTGCCGACTTGTGCGCAGTGGCTCGCCCGCACTTGGCCAATCCCTCTTGGACAATGCAAGAAGCTGCCCGCATTGGCTACACCGATTTGAATTGGCACAAGGCATATGTGTCTGGCAAGCGGCAAATGGAAACCAACTTTGAGCGAGCCGCCGCCATGGCTGCCGCCAGTTCAACACCGGCCGCAGCCAAAGGAGAAAACTGATGCGGCACGTTTGGATCACTGGCGCTGGCCGTGGCATAGGCGCCGCCCTTGCCTTGGCATTTGCGCGCCAAGGTGCAGCCTTGAGTTTGTCGGGCCGAGACCTCAAAACGCTGCAAGCCAAAGCGGTTGAATTGCAAAGTCTGTACCCTGGTTTGAAGGTTCATTGCAGTGCCATGGATGTGAGCGATGCAGCATCGGTTGCAGCCGCTTGGCAGTCTAACCATGCGGCTCTGGGCCCTGTGGAGGTGTTGGTGAACAACGCGGGTCAAGCACTGAGCCAGCCCTTTGCCAAAACAGATTTGGCCTTGTGGCAACAAATGCTCAACGTCAACCTCACCGGCAGCTATTTGTGCATTCAGGCAGCCTTGCCCGATTTGCTGGCTGCTGGTGCCAGTGGCAAGGCGGCCCGCATTGTCAACATTGCCAGCACCGCTGGCTTGAAGGGCTATGCCTATGTGTCTGCCTACACAGCAGCCAAGCATGGCGTGATTGGTTTAACCCGCAGCTTGGCCATGGAGTTGGCCAAGAAGGGCGTTACTGTGAACGCTGTTTGCCCAGGGTTTACAGAGACCGACATTGTGCGCGAGTCGATTGCCAACATTGTGGCCAAAACAGGCCAAACAGAACAGCAAGCGCGTGAAGCCTTGGTGTCGCACAACCCACAAAAGAAAATGATTCAAGCCGATGAAGTGGCGCAAACCGTGTTGTGGTTGTGCAGCAGCGATGCGGCTTCGGTGAATGGTCAATCGATTGCCATTGATGGCGGGGAGACAATGTGATGACGACAGCTTCGAGTTCCGTGCTGAGTGTGGATCATGAATTTAGAGCCCACGCTGATCACCATGCCTCATTGAGATTGTGGTTGCGCTTGTTGTCTTGCACCACCCGGGTGGAAGACAAAATACGGCAAAAGTTGCGCGAGTCGTTTGACATCACGCTGCCCCGCTTCGATTTGATGGCGCAACTCGAAAGAGATCCGGAAGGTTTGAGCATGGGCGAGTTGTCGCGCCGCATGATGGTGACAGGCGGCAACATCACCGCCATCGTCGATCAACTTGAAAAAGAAAAGTTGGTGTTGCGCCAAGTGGGTTTGAACGATCGCAGGTCGTTCACTGTCAAGTTGACGCCCGCTGGCCGTGCCGCATTCACCGACATGGCCATTGCGCACGAGGAATGGGTGGCCGACTTGTTTTCTGGCTTGTCCAACAACCAACAAAGTCAGTTGTACACCTTGTTAGGTGCCATGAAAAAGAATTTACAGAAACAAGAGGAGACGTCATGAGTCAAAAGTACTTGCCAGGCCAGCCACAACAGCTGCCTCGCCACAACAACAAGCTGGCCAACTACCAAGCTGAACATGTGCTGTTTGAAGTGAAGGACGGTGTGGCCACACTCACTTTGAACAGGCCAGAGCGAAAAAACCCCTTGTCATTTGACTCGTACGCCGAAATGCGCGATTTGTTTCGGGCACTGGCCTACGCCGACGATGTGCATGCCGTGGTTGTCACAGGTGCAGGGGGCAATTTTTGCTCGGGGGGTGACGTGCATGAAATCATTGGACCTCTGACCAAATTAGACATGCCCGGCTTGTTGGCGTTCACGCGCATGACGGGCGATTTGGTCAAGGCCATGCGGGCTTGCCCGCAACCCATTGTTTCTGCCATCGACGGCATTTGCGCGGGTGCCGGTGCTTTGCTGGCACTGGCTTCTGACTTGCGCTATGGCACGGCCCGCAGCAAAACCTATTTCTTATTCAACAAGGTGGGCTTGGCAGGCTGTGACATGGGTGCATGCGCCTTGTTGCCCCGTGTGATTGGCCAAGGCCGGGCTTCAGAATTGCTTTACACAGGTCGAGGCCTTGCAGGTGAGGAGGCCGAGCGCTGGGGTTTTTACAACCGAGTGTGCACCCCCGAAACTGTTTTAAGCGAGGCGCAAGCCATGGCCCACATGCTGTCAAGTGGCCCTACCTTTGCCAACGGCATGACCAAGAAAATGTTGCAACAAGAATGGAACATGGGGGTGGACGAGGCCATTGAAGCCGAGGCCCAAGCCCAAGCCATTTGCATGGTGACCAACGACTTTCACAGGGCGTATCACGCCTTTGTGGCCAAGCAAACGCCTGTGTTTCAAGGAGACTGACCATGAACTCAGCCGCTCATTTGGCGTGGCCTTTTTTTGATGCGTCGCATCGAGAATTCAAAACCAACTTGCAACAATGGAGCACGCAGCAGTTTGGCCAATGGCATGCACACGATGAATCACGCGAGGCCATTGACCGTGAATGTGTGAGCTTGGTCAAAGCCTTGGGTCAAGGCGGTTGGCTCAAGCCCGCCATTGCAGGTACCTTGCATGGCGGTGCCGCCGAGGTGATCGACACACGCACCATCTGTTTGTTGCGCGAGGAATTGGCTTGGCATCATGGCTTGGCCGATTTTGCATTTGCGATGCAGGGCTTGGGCTCTGGCGCCATCAGCCTGAAAGGCACACCAGCGCAACAAGCGGCTTATTTGCCGCGCGTGGCCAAAGGCGAAGCCTTGGCGGCGTTTGCCCTGAGCGAGCCCGATGCGGGCTCCGATGTGGCGGCCATGCAATGCAGCGCTGTTGAAACACCTGAAGGCTATCGCTTGAATGGTTTCAAGACCTGGATTTCCAATGGCGGCATTGCCGATTTTTATGTGGTGTTTGCACGCACCGGTGAGGCGCCAGGCGCCAGAGGCATCAGCGCCTTCATTGTCGATGCCAACACCCCCGGTTTAGAAATAGCAGAGCGCATTGATGTGGTAGCGCCGCATCCTTTGGCCACACTTCATTTCAACCATGTGCTGGTGCCACATGACAAGCGCATTGGTGCAGCGGGCGAGGGTTTCAAGGTTGCCATGGCCACTTTGGATGTTTTTAGAACGTCAGTGGCCGCTGCATCGCTTGGCTTTGCGCGCAGAGCTTTGGACGAATCAATTTCGTGGGCCAAGCAGCGCAAGATGTTTGGCGGGACCTTGGCAGATTTTCAAATCACGCAAAGCAAGTTGGCCCAAATGGCCACCCTGCTCGATGCCGCCACCCTGCTTACCTACAGAGCGGCATGGCTGCGAGATCAAGGTCAGCGCATTACCCAAGAGGCGGCCATGGCCAAGATGACCGCTACAGAAAATGCACAGCAAATTATCGACATGGCCGTGCAAATGCACGGTGGTATGGGCGTTAAAAAAGGCTGCATTGTGGAGTCCTTGTACCGAGAAATTAGAGCCTTGCGCATTTACGAAGGCGCTACAGAAGTGCAGCAGTTGATTATTGGTCGTGATTTACTGAAGTGAGGATTAAAATGAGCCAGTCATTAGCGCCTTCATCACACACAGACACTTTTACGCGCGACCATTTGCCGCCCCTAGATCAGTGGCCCGTGTTTGTCTTTGATCGACCTGAAGTTCAATATCCTGAGCAACTCAATTGTGTTCAGGCCTTGTTAGACGATCATGTTGCGCAAGGCCATGGCGATCGCATGGCAGTGCGCGGCCAAGACGCAACAGGCCCTATGGGCTGGACCTATGCGCAACTGCAAACCAAGGTGAATCAAATTGCCCATGTGTTGGTCCATGACATGGGTTTGAAGTCTGGTGAGCGATTGCTGCTGCGCGGTGGCAACAGTCCCATGATGGCAGCGTGTTTCTTAGCGGCATTGAAGGCGGGTTTGGTGGTCGTGCCCACCATGCCTTTGCTTCGGGCCTTAGAACTCAAACAAATTTTAGACAAAGCCCAGGTGAAGGCGGCGTTGTGTGACAGTGCGCTGGCTGAAGAATTGGCGCACTGCACAGATCACACACATGCTCAGTTTGCACCATCACTCAAGCAGGTTTTGTGGTTTAGAAGCTTGGACGAAGAGGGCGTAGAAGCACGAATGGCCAAGCACTTGAAGGAATTTGAAGCAGTGGCCACCAGTCGCGATGATGTGTGCTTGATTGCCTTTACCAGCGGCACCACAGGCAAACCCAAAGGCACCATGCATTTTCACCGAGATGTTTTGGCCATGTGCGATTTGTTCCCCAAGCACGTGCTCAACATGGGTGCCAATGATGTGGTGTGTGGTACGCCGCCCATTGCATTCACATTTGGCTTAGGCGGTTTGTTGGCTTTTCCCTTGCGCTATGGCGCATGTGCTGTGCTCCTTGAAAAATACACGCCTGAATCATTGCTGCTTGCCATCGGGCAGTATGGTGCTACTCAGTGCTACACCGCACCTACCATGTACCGTCAAATGGCCATGTTGATTTCTGAAAAGCCTTATGGCTTCAACTTGAAGTCATTGCGTCACACGGTGTCGGCAGGCGAGGCCTTGCCTGATGCCACGCGTCAGTTGTGGAGGAAGGCAACGGGCATTGAGATGACCGACGGTATTGGGGGTACCGAGGTGATTCACATTTATATTTCCAGTGCAGGCCAAGATGTGCGTGCCGGCAGCATTGGCAAAGTGGTACCTGGCTATCAGGCACAAATTGTGGATGAAGACATGAAGCCCGTACCGCCTGGCACTGTTGGACGCTTGGCTGTCAGGGGTCCAACGGGTTGCCGATATTTGGATGACCCACGGCAAAAAGATTATGTGAAAGACGGCTGGAATTTGCCCGGCGATACGTTTGTGATGGATGCCGACGGCTATTTCAGTTATCAAGCCCGCAATGACGACATGATCATCTCTGCGGGGTACAACATTGCAGGACCCGAAGTAGAGGGGGCGCTGATGCAGCATCCTGCGGTTGCCGAATGTGGCGTGGTGGGTGCAGCGGACGCAGAGCGTGGCCAGGTGGTTATGGCCTTTGTGGTGTTGAAAGCAGAATTGGCAGGCACACCTGAATTGGAAAAAGAAATTCAAGAATTTGTGAAGCAAACCATTGCGCCTTTCAAGTACCCAAGGCGCGTGGAGTTTTGCACAAGCCTGCCGCGCACCGAAACTGGCAAGTTGCAGCGTTTCAAATTGCGCCAGCAAGCGCAGACCTTCCCTTCAGAAAAATAAGGATCACACAATGTCACATGGAATGCTAAAAGTTCTGCAACCTGAAGGCTGGGCACCTGCCAAAGGCTATGCCAATGGCATTGCGGCGCGGGGTGAGATGGTGTTTGTCGCGGGCATGATTGGCTGGAATGGCCAATGCCAGTTTGAGACCGATGACTTTGTGGCCCAGTGCAAACAAGCGCTGCTAAACATTGTGGCCACGCTGGCTTGCGCGGGGGCTGGCCCTGAACACATGGCGCGCATGACCTGGTATGTCAAAGACAAGCAAGAATATCTGGCGCGGGGGCGTGAGCTGGGCAAGGTTTACCAAGAGGTGATGGGCAAAAACTACCCTGCCATGACCTTGGTTCAAGTGGCTGACTTGGTAGAAGACCGCGCGTTGGTCGAAATTGAGGTTACCGCGGTCAAGCCTTGAGAATGAGTTTCTGCATAATGAGCGGGAGTCATTCACACCCCGCCTAAAGTGGCGGGTGGTCGCAAGGAGTAAACATGTTGATTGAGCAAATTGAACACCGTTGGTTGGCCGCTTTCGAGCGCACTTTTGCCTTGTGCAAAGTACAGCCCAGCGAAGTGGTGGCCTTGCTGACAGAAAGCCAGTCCAGACGTGTCAATGTGGACTTGGCCAGACTGGCCTTGCAGCGCATGGGCGCCCAGGTGTTTGAAGTCTGCTTGCCCACACCCGCCTTGAGCGCGCCTGCCCCCATCCGATCGACGGGTGCCACCGATGTCATTCAAAATTTGGCACCCGTTGTGGCTGCCTTGCAACGTGCCAACTTGATCGTTGATTGCACGGTAGAGGGCATGCTGCACGCGCCTGAATTGCCTGCCATTTTGAAAGGGGCTGATGGCGTGGTGCCGCGCCTGTTCATGATCTCCAACGAGCACCCTGAAATTTTGGAGCGCACCGTTCCCGATGCTGCGCTTGAAGGGGTGGTGCGGCAAGCCATGAAAAAAATGCGTGGGTCGCAGCACATGCATGTGACATCGCAAGCCGGTACAAACCTGCACATTGATTTGAAGTCTGCGGTGGTTGGCGGCGTTTGGGGATTTTGTGCCAAGCCAGGCATGGTCTCGCATTGGCCAGGTGGTTTGGCGCTGGCGTTTCCCGCGGCTGGCAGTGTGAATGGCACTTTGGTGATGGCGCCAGGTGATGTGAACCTCACTTTCAAACGCTATTTGCGTGACACCATTCAACTCAGCATCGAAAACGACACCATCATGCGCATTGAAGGCAAGGGTGTCGACGTCGACATGATGCGCTCCTATTACCAAGCATGGATTGACAAGGAGGGGCATCGCGACGCTTGCGCGGTGTCGCATGTTGGATTTGGCCTCAACCCGGCTGCGCGTTGGGACGCCATGACCTTTTACGACAAGCGCGATTGCAATGGCACGGAATTAAGAGCCTTTGCTGGCAACTTCTTGTACTCCACCGGTGCCAATGAAGTGGCGGGGCGCCACACTTTAGGTCACTTTGATTTGCCTATGCGCCATTGCAGCATTGCCTTGGATGACCAGAAGGTGGTGCAAGACGGCGAGTTGGTCAAGGCGGTGTTTGAAAGCGCGGCATCATGAGTGCCCTCAGCCCGGCTTGGATCGAAGCAGGGCCTGCCCATGCCAAAACCACCGTGGTCTTTTTGCACGGCATTGGGGGCGGCAAAAAAGGTTTTCAATCGTCGGTTGATTTTTTGGCGGCGCAGGGTTACAGAGCCTTGGCCTGGGACATGCCAGGTTATGCCGACAGCCAATTACACGGCACCCTGAGTTTTGAAAGTTTGGCCGCATCGCTCGAAACCATGTTGGATGCCGCCCAAGTTGAAAAGGCTGTTTTGGTGGGGCACAGCATGGGCGGTATGGTGGCTTTGCAGGCCTACACCCATTGCCCATCCCGCATTGCTGGCATGGTGATCGCCGCCAGCAGTCCGGCTTTTGGTCACCAAGACGGCGATTTTCAGAGGCAATTTGTAGCGCAAAGGTTGGCACCGTTGGACGCTGGCCAAAGCATGGCCGACGTGGCCAATCGTTTGATTCCCGGTATGGTCGGCCCTGATTCATTGACTGAAGGTGCAGGGCTTGCACAATACCCCGCAGGCTTGGCCTTAGCGCATGCTTGCATGTCGGCGGTGCCGCCGAGCACGTATCGCGCCGCCCTGAATGCGTTGGTGAAGTTTGAGCAACGTGCGGCACTGCCCAGCATCAAGGTACCTACTTTGTGCTTGGCGGGTGAATATGACAAAACAGCGCCACCCGAAGTTTTGCGGCGCATGGCGCAAAAAATTGAAGGTGCCGAATATGAGTGCATTGCCGGCGTAGGCCATCTGTTGGGCTTTGAGAAAGAAGCACCATTTCACGACGCTGTGTTGAACTTTTTAAGTCGCCATTTTTGAGTTGAGGAAGTTTGTATGACAACCAGTGTGACTTCAAAGCCGCCTATGCCAATTTGTGGCGATGACTACCCGCTCACAGAGAAGCAAAAACGCCTCATGTCATTGGCCCATGATTTGGGAAAACACAAATTTGCTCCTCGTGCAGCGCAATTGGACAAAGACGCGCAGTTTCCGTTTGAAAACTACAAGGACATGAAGGCTGCAGGGCTTCTAGCGCTTTGCGTGCCCGAAGCCCATGGTGGCCAAGGCGCAGACTACGCCACCTATGCCATGGTGTCTGCAGAAATTGGCCGATGGTGTGGCGCCACCGCGCTTACCTTCAACATGCACGTGTGCACCACGATGTGGAGTGGTTTGTTGTCTGAAGATTTAGACATGAGCCCTGAGCAACGTGCCTTGCATCGAGTTCATCAAAAGTCGCATTTTGCGCGTGTTGTCAATGAGGGGGCTATCTATGCCCAGCCGTTTTCGGAAGGGGGTGCATCGGCAGCAGGCGCGCAGCCTTTTGGCACGCAGGCCGTGAAGGTGGAGGGTGGCTGGCGTATCAATGGCAAAAAGATTTTTGCATCGCTGTCGGATGCCGCTGATTTTTTTGGTGTGCTTTGCACTGAAAAAAAACCAGACGCTGAATTGTCGCGCCGCGACACACTTTATTTGGCCATTCCGCGCACAGCACCAGGCTTGACAGTTGAAGGCGATTGGGACCCCTTGGGAATGCGGGCCACGGTGTCGCGCAATCTGATTTTCAAAGATGTGTTTGTACCTGACGATGCAGCCCTCATGCCGCAAGGTGTTTATTTTCAAGCGGCCACCCGTTGGCCGCACATGTTCATGACTTTGTCGCCCACTTACATGGGCATTGCCCAAGCGGCTTACGATTTCACGGTGGCTTATTTGCGTGGCGAAATTCCGGGTACTGGGCCCGTCAAGCGGCGCCAGTTTGCCACCAAGCAAATTGCGGTGGCCGAAATGTTTGTGAAGCTAGAGCAAACGCGAAACTTATTTTTGCGCGCCATTGAAGACGCCAAAATTGATCCGCCCAAATCGTCTCGTCTGCGAGCCTATGCCGCCCAATACACCATCATGGAAAATGCACAAGACATTGCGCGCTTGGCCATCCGGACCTGTGGGGGCCAGTCGATGCTAAAGTCTTTGCCCCTCGAGCGTTTGTACCGCGATGCACGCTGCGGCTCTTTGATGTTGCCTTGGACGGCTGAATTGTGCCTAGACCGCTTGGGCCGTGAAACCTTGTACGAAGCGGGCGAAAAAGACGAATGAGCGAAAGTTCCAAAATTGCACAACGCTTTTGGGAGTTAGCCAACCAGCAACCCGAAAAGTTGGCCATCCGATTTGGCATGCCAGGTCAAACTGAAGATTTTGATTTTGCCAAATTTTGGCGTCGTGTAGAACGTGTCACGGGTCACCTTCAAATGACCCATTCATTGGAAGTGGGCCAGCGCGTTGCTTGGCTTGGCTTGAATCATGAACTGCAATTGGTGAGCTTGGTGGCTTGCGCGCGTTTGGGCCTGATCTTCATGCCGCTTAACTTTCGCCTGGCCTTGCCTGAGCTGCACTCGGTGATGCAAGATGCCAAGCCGAGTATTTTGATTCACGACGAAGTGCACACCGACGCTGCAAACAGTTTGTCGAAAGAGGGACTGCCTAGTTGTCGTTTGGAAAGTTTAATCAGCACATCCTCTCCCAAACACCTTGCATTGCCTGTTGTGAGCGAAAAGTCAGATGTGCTCTTGGTTTACACCTCTGGCACCACGGGACTGCCCAAGGGCGCGGTGCACACGCAAGCGGGCTTGCTGGCCAATGCCAAAGCCAGTGACGAGGCGCATGCGTTCAAAGCTACTGACATTGTGTTGTCGACCTTGCCCCTGTTTCATGTGGGTGGACTTTGCATCCAAACGCTGCCTGCTTTGCTTGCCGGCGTGTCTGTGCATCTGCACCCACGTTTTGATGCCAATGCTTGGCTGACCGATGTTTCAGAGGGTGAACTTGCCAAGCGCCCCACACTGTCACTGCTGGTCCCTGCCACGATGCGTGCGGTGTTAGAACACAAGCAATG